>CAYWSY010000059.1:0-12656 GCA_964461105.1 uncultured bacterium | reverse complement strand
AATCCGGGGCTTTGAATCAGTCCCTTAGGGTGCCTTTGAACCGGAAGGGGTATATAATCCAAACGATCATTTTCGTGGCATCACGAAAATGATCAGTGTGGGACGCGAGGTTGCTGCGGTTTTTTGGACTTTTGGTAGAGCTCTTTCCAGTTCTCAGGGAGGAGATACGCCTCGAGATAGTCGAGATACCAGGTAGTTAAGCTAAATTGGGCAAGCGCGTGCATTTCCCTTTTTTCTGATTTTCCTTCATAGCTCATTGAAAGAGTGAGTGCGCATTGGTTCCGAAAATCAAGGAAGAGCTGATTGGTCATAGAGATTTGCTTTTTTAGCTCATCGAGCTTGGAAAGCTGGGTATCCCAGTCGTTTAGGCTCTTATAGATTTCCTCGTTCTCTTTGAGTTTGGAATGGTTCCAAGAGACAAACCACTCGAGGATCGACTCCCAATCGGTCATCTTGTCATCTGCTGCTGTGAGCATATCTTCTTCTGTCTCAAATTCGATTGCGATGGGTTTGGGCTCTTCGCATGAGCCATCCAGTGAAAGAAGGGTAAGCGCAAGTGCAAGGATAAGCGTTTTCATGAGTGTGCCGCGTCTTTGATGTGTTGAGCTGCTAAGAACCACTGAGCGTTAATTAAGTTACGAGCAAGATATCCTCGTAATCCTGTAGAAATGAGGTATTTTTTGTTGCCATTTGTGACTAATATTTTTTTCTCTCTCAACCTTGGATCTCGAAGAGTTAAGAGGTGATCGATTGCTTGTTTCCAGTTTTGGTTCAAGACCTCTTTTTTCAATCCTTGGGCTCGTCCTGTGAGTAAAATATATTTGCCGCAATTGTAAGCGAGATCGAGTAGAGAAAGTTGTGCTGGCAGAGGATAGGTATCAAAATCGGGAAGGCTCTTGCGCAGTTGATTGGCAAAAGCTTTAACAATTAAAGGGGTCATTTTATTGATATAGTCTTCTTTGAGATAGATGCTGCTGTTAGTTCCTAAGTTTTTGCTTTTGCCGAGCCCTCGTACTTTATTGATCTCTTTTCTGATTTCTTCTTCGTTTGCTCGGATCGTAAAGTTGTGGTCTGTATAACATTCGATCAGTTCGTTGTTTTTAGGGGAGTTTGTTAATTCATATCCCCCGTGGCCATCGCTCTTAAAATAGATTAAATCTTTATATTCCCTGTTTTGAATGAGCCAGCCAATGCCTGTTGTTGGCAATCCGACTCCATCGGTATATAAGATCTCGCGATACCCTTCCATTTTACGGACGACAGGAAGAAAAGCTTCTTCTCCATTTGAAGAATCAGGGAAATTAATAAAGTTGTTATTGTTAGGTTTTGTTTGCAAACTGAGTTTTTTTGGGCCATCTGTTATTGTAATATGCTGTGGCAGGATTAATGTTTTGCTGACATAAAAATTGGAGTTTCTTTCAGCCTCGTCAAGACCTACGGTTGTAAATTCGATATTGCGTTTTTTAAGGTCTGCATCAATGAGCTTTCTCGCTTCTTTGTTGAGCTCATTTGTGACTTTGATCAGTTCTTTTTTCACCTCCTCAACTTGCGTTTCTTCTGCAGCATAACAGTCTTTAGATTTTGCAAGGCGGGTATACAATACACTTGGTAATGTTGAACAATCTTCTGGCTTGACCAGATACAAAGAGATGTTGCCCGTTTGTTTATCGAGAGGGCGCGAAGAGCCACAGAGAAGCACGCATTGTTGGGTGAGCTCTTCTTGAAAATTATGATAAAGAGAAAAATGTTGAAAGGGGGGAGCTTGAATGGCATTGACCTCATAAGGGCATATTTCATAGGGCGTGCCCGCTGTTAGCGGGGTTCTTACAGAATGTGTACACGCGGGCACATGGACGTGTGTATCCGCTTCAGAAGAGGAACCTTCCTCAGCGGTCCCTTTTGTGGGAAGCTTGAGTTTTTGCCCAACGCGAATCTGATTCATATTCTTGAGCTGATTGAGCGCTGCAATGGCGCGCGCTTGATTTGCATCTCCTAATTGCTTTTTTGCAATGGAGGTGAGGGTGTCTCCCGGAAGAACAACATAGTAACCCATAACTACCCCAGATTAATTTGACTTCCCTTAACGTCGACGGTTTTTCCATTGATCTCAGCAGAGACCTTTGAGGTGACAATCACTCCATTCGCTCCATCAACTGTGACCTTATCCCCTTTGCAGGTGGTCTCTTTCTTTGAAGTGAATTCAGAGGTTTCCGACTCGAGTTTGAAATTCTTGCATTTGATAGTGATATCGGTAGGAGTTTGTTCAAAGGTTGTCTGATCTCCCCCTTTTTTGCATAGGGTGCTGATTTTATCGGTTTCAAGTTTAACGGTGCGGATTTGGTCTGCATCGGCATCTTGGGAGGTGATTGTGATCCCGAAGGTATTATCGACATGGATGATGCATTTGGGGGTGGCTTCCTTATCCTTTTCCGCAACGACAACGAAAAAGCCCTCTTCTTCAAAGCGGATCAGTTGGATTTTTTCCTTCGATTCTCGGCGGATGAGCAGGGTATTGAGGTCATCTTTTTCAGTATGCTCAAGATAGGTGATCGCCTCTTCTCTGCGCGGGGTAAAGACAATTTTATTGGCTTGGTCTGTAATAGGATTGCTTTTGGTTGGCTCCCACCATTCGAGTGATTTTTTAATCGTTGCATGAAATAAAGTAAATTCCAAGGCAACTGGATTGTCTTTACAGAGAGGGAAGTAAAATTGGGGATGGAACAGAGGCTCGAAGGGGGCTGTGACGATTTTATTTTCCCAGCGGGGGATCGCAACGCTGTAATGTTCGAGGTTGGATTCCTCATTTTTCCCGATAAGGAAGGCGAGTTCATTTTTTTTATCTTTTTTATCGCTAACAATTGTCCCGTCAACTGTGAAAGGGTATTTCGGAGGGATATAGGGAGGGCGGTAGACAAGCGCTTCTTCTTTTCGTTCAAATGATGCTTGGATCGATCCTTCATAGGCTTGAGAAACAGTTCCGCTCTTTTCTATAAAATTGGGAGCTGTGGCGGTCAGATCGATCCACAGGGTGACCATGCGGTAGATGTTGGGTTTAAAGGCTGTGTCGGGGCTCCACTTTTTATTTTCAAAGGAGTACAAATCATTGGGATAGGGGGTGTAGAGGAGTGGTAACCGTTTAAAATAGATTTGGACGCGATCTTTGTAAGAGTCAGGAAGCACTTCAATCTCTTTTGAGCGCGCCTCGACGTTATCTGCTACGGCAGTCGACATCACATAATCTCTGGAAACTTTGGGATAGGTGTTCTCCCCCTTAATCTTTTTGGTGTCATTGAGTTTGGGTAGAGTGTTGTGGATCGCGATATCTCTTCTGGGAATTTCGGGAAAAGAGGTGGTTACTCGTATGACGTCTTCCGGTTCGATTTTGGAAGGGGTTCCATCGCTTTTCTTTTTTTCAGCAATTTCATATTCGATTGTTTTTGCTTTGTAATCGAGGGAAAATACCCCCCTTTCTTTTTCAAGATACCAAGAAAGAAATGAGTAGAAGTTGGCGGCATTTTCGTCAGCTCCCAATCCCAAGGCGATCAATGGGTGTTGTTTGGTAAAGACTGCCCAATCGGTTTTGACTTGAAAGGAGGGATCGGTAAATTCCTCAACAACGCTCTTTAAGGTAGCATCTGTGTAAATTTTAGCTGGAAAATGTTGCGACCATGTGGCTTGTGCGGGGTCTTTAAAGGTGATGCTATATTTGTTTTGGGTGACGGGGTTTTTGGGGTCCTCTGTGTTGGTGATCTGTTCAATCAGGGTGAGGGTATTGACGATTCCTTTGATGGTAAGAGGCTCAACTTTCTCTTTGGGAAGGGCATGGCCCATGGTTAAGGTTGCAGTGAGGACATCGGGCTTTAGGAGCATATCGGTGCTCGTTCCATGAGGGTCTTGTTTGCTAGCAGAGAACTCGACTCTGCATTCAAACCCGTAATAGTGCACGACAGCATGCACTCCTGTGATGTTGCCTCCAGGGATTTTAATTTCCCCACCAGGTCCCTTTAAATTTAAGGTAAACTTAAAGTCGTCTTTCATGGCGGCTCCCCATTAAAAATGGTTGGTGCTAATCATGATGTTACTGCCTCTATTAATGTAGAGGTAGAACATCTGTGGACTCTCTTCAATAGTGCCTTCGAGCTCAAAGCAAAGGTTCATTAAATTTTCAGGAGAAACTAAAGTGATTTTATCTAATTTAAATCTCTTTTCGTATTGAGTGATATTAAAGCAGATATCTTCGATGATTTTAGGGATTAACTCATTGCACTGGTTTGAGTAGGAATAGTCACCTAACCCTAGCCCTTTTTGCCAGGCTCCAAAACTCTCTTTCACGCTTAATAGATGAGTTAACGATTCAAGAACCTCGACCTTGAGATTTCGTTTCGTTTCCTTTTTGAATCTATTGAGCAGTCCCATCTATGTTTTTCCAGTATAAAAACAGGTGAAAATCAGGGGTAATATCTTGGTGCAGGAGGACGAGGTTTCCCTCTGCCGCAGCTTTTTTCCATTCATCTTTTTGATCGATTGCGAAGGCTTCAATTTCATCGGCAAAGCTTGAGCTTAAAAAGGCGGGTTTTTTGATTGGGGTGAGAGTGATTCCAGAGATGGCAAAGTGGCGCACATGGCTCAAGCGCAGCTTGCTTGTAAACTGCATGTTATTGGCATTAAAGTAGGTTTTGCTGTCTGGCTTCTGGATAATTAAATACACTTCTTTCGCTTTGGAGAGTGTGGGGGGAAGGGTATCAATATAGTAAGAGGCGCTTCTGCGTTCAAATTCAAGGAAGGAGAAGTCTTTTTGTTCATTGATGAAGAGGTGCTCAATTTTGTGCATGAGCTGATCGAAAAGATCTGCGAGGTTTTCGTGGTCGTAATTGGGGATATTGGATTCCGTTTTGGATGAGGAATCGAGCAGTTCGCACAGCTTTTCATAGAGAAAATAGGGATGGAGCGCAATTTGTCCGTTGAGGTTATTGGCGCAAAGGCGCTGAATGCGGCTGATTTCTAACAAACAGAGGCGCCACTCAGAGTTTTGAAAGGCAAATAACTCAGGATTGTCCATTTCGCGCACAAGTTTCTTTTTAACCCCTTCGAGGACCCTTAAGATATTTGTAAAGATTTCAGTGAGGAAGGGATCTGCAATGGTGTTAATCAGTGGTGGGATGTATTGGTAGCTGAGCCTCCACTCACTTTCAACCGATTTTTCAAATTGAGCCAGCTTGAAAACCGATTTGGAATGCTCGAGGCTTTTTTGAGTGGAAAGGATCAGCTGGTAGAGCCCGAAGGTGATTTTGGCGGTTTCCTCGAGGAGTTTGAATTCTTCTTCTTTCTGTTTTTTTTGTTCGATCACATGCAGATAGAGGATGACCTCGCTTTTGCCGGTGCTATTGAGATCAAAGGGAGCGACCACTGCATTTCCGGGAAAATCGATGAGTTGACCCGAGGGAAGAATGAGTGTGAGCTCTGAAAAAGAGAGGATCCCTTGTGTATAGAGCTCTTTATCCCATTTGATTCGGGAAAGGCCATAGAAGGGGATGCCAAATTGTTTGAGCAGATGACCAACTGATCCCCACAGAGATTCTTCTTGAGCGACTAAATGATGGGGAAGAAGCATCTGCCCCATGAACCAATCGATTCGTTTGATCCCTGTGCTCATTCATTCCCTCAAGAAATCGAATCATTTTGCCATAAAGCATAGTCTAAAATCGATTATTTTCAAGGTTTTTTTGAATGAGTCTATTTACCGTCAGTATGGAATGTGACTCCAGGCTCCTTATCCTTGTTCATCATCAGTGTAACTACAGCTTCGTTTTTGATCTCTCCTTTAAGGATTGCAGTAGAGAGCAGATTGACCACTTTTTGTTGGATCAAGCGCTTCAAGGGGCGCGCTCCATATAATGGATCATATCCCTCATGGGCAAGATACGCGAGCACTGCTGCATCCCAATTGAGCTGAATGGAACGCTCTTGCAGGCGCTGTTTGACTCTTTCGAGCTGGATGATGACGATTTGCTCCATATCCTTTTCCATCAGCGGAAGGAAGGGGAGGATCTCGTCGAGGCGGTTGAGGAACTCAGGGCGGAAATGGGAGCGTAAAACAGGTTCGACAACACCGAGAACCGATTCTTTTGTCCATTCGGTGGATCTTGAGCGGATCGTTTCTAAAAGCTGCTCGGAGCCGAGATTAGAGGTCATGATAAAGAGCGCATTTTTACAATTGACAGTGCGCCCTTTGCTATCGGTAATCCTTCCATCATCGAAGATCTGCAGGAGGATATTGAACACATCAGGATGTGCTTTTTCCACCTCGTCGAGGAGCACAACAGCATAGGGACGGCGACGGAGCGCTTCGGTCAGTTGCCCCCCCTCGTCGTAACCGACATAGCCCGGAGGGGAGCCGATGAGTTTGGCAACGCTGTGCTTTTCCATGTACTCTGACATGTCGATCCGGATGATCGCTTCTTCTTGATTAAAGAGCTGGTCGGCAAGCGCTTTAGCAAGCTCCGTTTTTCCAACCCCTGTAGGACCGACAAAGAGAAAGACGCCAACGGGACGAGAGGGGTCATTAAGCCCTGCTCTAGAACGGCGGATTGCTTCGCTGACAGCTGCAATGGCAAAAGGTTGGCCGACCACGCGATTTGAGAGTGTTTTTTCCAAGCTAAGGAGTCTAGCAGCTTCCCCCTCGAGCATTTTTTGGACGGGAATCCCTGTCCATTTTGCGACAATTTGAGCGATGAGCGATTCATCGACCTCTTCGGGAAGCAGCCGATCAGATTGCTCAGAGAGCATTTTTTGAGCTTCTTCAAGCTCTTGTTTCATTTTAGGAATCGCATCATAGCGCAATTTTGCCACTTTATTGTAGTCGGCAGCACGCTCAGCTTCCTCTTCTTGAAAGCGGAGTGTTTCAAGGGCATTTTTCTTTTCTTTCAACGATTGGATGACCTTCTTTTCCCGGTTCCATTTTTCGTGCAAGATGCTGAGCTCTTCCTTGATGTTGCCAATCTGCACATTGAGTTTTTCAGCTTCCGCAAGCGAACTTTTGGTGTCCTCTCGCTTCAGCCCCTCTTGTTTGACAATCACACTTGAAAGCTCCCTCTCTTTGATATCGATCGGAAGAGGAAGGCTGCCGATTTGTAAGCGGATCATGCTGGCAGCTTCATCAATTAAGTCGATTGCTTTGTCAGGAAGTCTGCGATCGGTAATGTAGCGATTAGACAGAAACACAGCTGCATGGAGAGCTCCTTCTGTGATATGAACGCCATGGTAGATCTCGTAGCGCTCGCGCAAGCCTCTTAAAATGGCAATGGCGTCCTCTACACTTGGCTCTGGAACGAGAACGGTTTGGAACCTGCGCTCTAGAGCGGGATCTTTTTCGATGTATTTTTTGTATTCATTGAGAGTGGTAGCACCTATGCAGTGCAATGTCCCTCTGGCAAGTGCGGGCTTGAGCAGGTTAGCAGCATCCATTGCCCCTTCAGAAGCTCCAGCTCCAACAAGCGTGTGCACCTCATCGATAAATAAGAGGATCTGTCCCTCTTGCTCTTCCACTTCTTTAAGAATTCCTTTGAGACGCTCTTCAAATTCACCGCGGAATTTTGTTCCCGCAATCAAGCTTCCCATGTCGAGAACGAGAAGTTGTTTATCTTTGAGAGAATCGGGGACATCCCCTTGAACGATGCGCAATGCAAGACCTTCAGCAATGGCAGTTTTTCCAACACCAGGTTCGCCAATGAGTAGGGGATTATTTTTAGTGCGGCGGCTTAAAACTTGCATTGTTCGGCGGATCTCTTCATCCCTACCAATAACCGGATCGAGTTTTCCTTCTTTTGCAAGTGAGGTGAGATTCTTGCAGTATTTATCTAAAGCATTGAGGGTCGATTCTGCGGTAGGTGTATCCATTTTGGTCGTGCCTCTTATCTGTTGAATCCGTGCATGAAGTTCTTTGAGTGAAAGGGGAGAGCTTTTTTTCCAACTGGAAAACGGCTCGTGTGTGGCTTGCCAGTACGTATAAAACACATGATCGCTGCTGACATAGGCATCGCCCCATTGCTTGGCGATCCGCCCTGCATTGAGAATGGTTTGTTGCAGCGCGTTAGAAACTTGGGGAGGTTGAGGCGTGCCACTAAAGGTAGGTGCTTGCTTTAAAGCTTTCTCAAGCTTTGCAATGAGCTGCTTGGGATCGAGGTTCAGCGATGTCGAGAGAAGGGTACAATACCCTTGGGGGTCATCAAATAGGGCAAGAATGAAGTGGTTATCGGACACCTCAGTATGTCGGTGTTCTTGAGCAAAGGTAAAGGCTTTTTCTAAAGCAGATTGTACAGGTTCAGTAAATTGCGGAGTCATGATAATTACCCTCAAACAAAACTGTGTTTGAGGATAAATATAGCGCGTTTATGCGCTATTCGTCAATTGGTTGTCGCAGGTTTTGCAGGTGTTTGTTGTCCTGCAGGAGGTGTCACGACTTGCGGTTTTGCTGGCGTTGTTGCTTTTGGTCGGGTTGGTGGAGTTTGGGGCATTGGAACTTGAGGAGTTGCTGGCTCTATAGGCGCGCTTGGTGTTGCAGGAGCTGGCACAGTTTCTGTCGGAGGAGGAGCGAGGGTTTGTGTTGATCGTGCTCTTACAGAGACATTGGTATTTAAATTAGTGAGAAGCGTTGGATAGCTCGGATTGCCACTTGTACCCACCTTAATAGGAAAGGGGGTGATCCATGTGGCAGCAATCGATTGATCAGCAGGATCGATCTCCCATAACGTGCTATCGGAAAGGCGGAGTTGTTGACCATTGTTAACGTTAATGGAAAGGGAGAGGTCAGAGGTCTCTTTGACAGGTCCATCATTTTGATCTTTGAGTACAAACGTATCGTTGATCCAGATCTCAAGTGCCCGTTTCTGCATGGGGGTTAAATCTTCAACGCCTGTTTTTTCTTGAATCTTTGGGCTCATCACATCATCGAGATACAGCTCGGCAAAACAGGGGTGGGAGCTCAAAAGAGCGAGTATCGTAGCGGTAAGCAAGATCTGTTTTGACATAGGACTCCCTTGGGTGATGTGCGTCTCTTTTTGTATCATGACAAAGAGGGGGTTTGTTGAGTAGGAATTTTTTTAAGTAATTAAAAAAACAGGTGTTTTTTTATTTTTGTATATAATTGACATTTGTTTGTTATGCATGTAAAATAACTCGCGAAATCTAATTAAACTTTAAACAAAAAATAGGTATTTATATGGTTAAAATTATAAATAATTCAATAAGTCTGGAAGGCTTAGTGGCGTTTAAAAAATTTGATGCTTTATTATCTCCATCTCTAGGAACTCGGATTTCAAATTGGTTTTCATCATTTTCGTGGTTCAATAGCAGTCAAGATGCACTCATGTCAGAAAAAGTTGTCGTTATTTCTTCGTTTAAAGGAAAGATTATCGGCATGGAAATGGGCATTTTAGCAAATCGTGCTCAATTAGTTCAGAATGTTAAGGATGCTGCTTCATCAGTTCAACAAGACGAGCTTCAGATTCACCACTGCTTTGTTCGTTCAGAATCTTCGAAGAAATATGAAGTCTATATTAGTCAAAGTGGTTCACTTGGTGACAAGGGGTGTTCTTTTTCTAGAATGGAATCTGTGTCATCAGTGTCAAAATCGTTAAGAAATAATTTACATCTTAACAGGTCTCAAGCTAAAAAAGTCGTTAACTATTTTCAGTCTAAAGCAAAGGTTGAAAGCAAGCCTGTAGAACCGCAAGAAAGTGTTTCTCGCGTTGCATCTTTATTTGAATCTATAAAAAATTTGTTTGTCTTAAAGCAAGATATCATAGCAGTTATAGAGGGTTCTCATTCGAGCAGAAAGCTGCTTTTGACTAAAAAATTCTCTATTAATGCAAGTGATTTAAATTCCAATCCAGGCAAGTGCTATGGTGAGTTAATAAAAACAATTCGAGCATTACCCGAGTTAAAAAAGGATCGAAAACGCTTAAAAATCACTTTCTATCAAGGAACAGAGCGTGATGGAAGACTTCAAGACATTAATCGTGTTGTAAGAGTTGGTGCTCGCAACAAGACTCAAATGACAGAGTTTTGTATGCAGACATCGGGTTCAGCTTTTCATAAACTAAAACTAAGTACTGAAGACCAAGAGCATCTTCAGAGGGCTCTAGCTCAATAAGGCTCCGGACACGCCCGTCGCAGATTCATCCGAAGCGCTCTCAGCGCTTTCGGATGATGTCCGCGCTCTCTGGTTAGTTTTTCTGCATGAGTAAGGTGTTTCCATGCTCGGGAGTAATCGAGCCTTTGTGCGCTTAAGATCGAGAGGTAATATTCAACAGTTGAATTGTTGGGATCGATCTTGTGGTAGCGCTCGAGGATTTCTTGCGCTTCAGTGGCTCTTCCCAGCTGTAGCCATGTTGTGGCTAGTTGCAGCAGGCCTGCTCTGAATTTCGGATAGCGTTTTAAGATGGATTCGAGCTCTTGCTGTTTTTCAATAATGGATGTTCTCGTTTCATCGACAGGTAGGAAGATCGCTTGGATCGCTGCCGCATCGGCTCTTCCTTGAAGCAGGTCATCAGGAAGTGTCTCGGGAGAGACGGCTTCATCAAAGGTGATGTGTTGCACTTGTTTGAGTAATTCAGTTCCTTCCTTTTTTTTCCCAACAAACATGTAATTGAGGCCTAAGAACATTTTGAGCAGCGGATCGTCTCTCAAGTAAGGAAGGGCTTTTTCATACAGAGAAATGGTGGTTTGATAATCGCTGCGCGACCAGGAGACGGAAGCTTGGTTGATAAAGGCCATCCCGATCACTTCTTTTGTGTTGCGGACATTGAGCTTGCGCGTATTAATCCCAAGATACACTTCTGTGGGGAGGTTAATGCCTCTAGCGGTCGTTTCAATGTTGATGGTCTTCTCTGGGGTTCGGTAACGAACATAGATGTGGCCGGGAGGTGTGATCACTTCAAGAGGTAGATTGAGTCGTTGACCTAATGCAAGGTAGAGGATTGAAACGCCTAAGCAGACCCCTTGGCGGCTATCGATTACTGAGGGAAGGAAGGTATAGAGATCGATGTCTTTTGCGTGGATGGAATGGGGTGGAAAGCGAAATTGCATCTCTTGGAACACAAAGCGGTTGATTTCGCGGATTTGATCTTCATGGGTGGCATCGGAAGGGAGTCTTGCGAGGATTTGCAGGGCCATGAGATCGATGCTCGCTTCATAATGGCGAATCTGATCGCGCGCATCTTCTACTCCTTCAAATTGATCGATGAGCAGACCTCGCGCGATATCGATCTCTTCAGGATTCAACGCGATGACGTCAGCTTTTGTCCAGAGGTGAGCTCCTTGAAGTTTACGGTTATGCAGGCGCGCTGCAACGGTATCGATGACGTGTAGTTGTTCTTTGGTGAGTTGTACTGGAGGATCGAAAGAATCTCGTGTGATGAGGGAAATGACTTCTTGCATCCCAAGTTTGGGAAGGGGGACTTGCGTTGCTTCTGAAGAAAGGGTTCCCGCATTGAGTAGTTCCCAAGCGTTTTTAAGGGCGGCTTTCCCTTCTTTGGTTTCAGAATAGAGTTCGTAGAAGGCAAGGTGTTGTGAGATGGAGAGGGGGTCTAAGGTATTATAAAGCGCCGCAAGAGAAAGCTTAGCGTGTTGCTCGGTGTTGTAAGGGGTGCTTTTCTCTAATTTGATTCTTTTTTTTGCATTGAGTTCTGGCAAAAAAAAGAGAAGAAGGATGATGAAAACAAAACGCATGAGAGTACCTTTAAAGAGAGAGTGCATCGGGGGAGTAAACCACTTTTTCGATTGCTTGCGCAAGTTCTTTGTGAGCGACGATTTCTTCAACACTGGGACGGAAACGGTAGGTCCAGTTGGTGGCGAGAAGTTTTCCGGGGATGTTGATCCGTTCATCTTCTGGGTTGGGAGCGACAAGTTCGGGAAATAGAGCGAGGTATTCTTGCAGGAGGTTGATATGGAATAAGCTTGAAGTGTGGTGGCTATCCCATAGAATTTCCTTGTGTTGAAAATGGGTGATCTCTGGCGCATATTCCCAATGTTTAGATGCTGCAAATTCCTGAGCTTCTTCAGGTGATGTTTTCCACCAGAGCTGGAGCGGCTCTGAATCGTGTGTGGAGACTGTGGTGAGGCTGATGGGAGGGTAGTATTGGATCGGGATAAATCTTCCTTCCTCTTCCCAATTTCTCTCCCAGCGCATCACTTTAGTCCCGCAGATTCCCATTTCTTTGAGAACGGGAGGAACGCATTCAGGTACATCGCCGAGATCTTCTGCAATCGGGAGCATTTCGCAGGAATTGATGAATGTCTCTAAAATTTCCCTTCCTTGAGGCTCCCATGTGTCAGGATCGGAGGGGAGGAAGCTCCCTTCTTTGCTTGATTTATCATTGGGAATAGCCCAGATGCGAAACAGACCAATGACATGATCGATTCGATAAATATCGTAGAAATGGGAAGCATAAGTTAGTCGTTGCTTCCACCAATCAAAATGGGTTTTGCGCAAGACATCCCAACGGTAAAGGGGAAATCCCCAGCATTGCCCTTCGGGATTATATTGATCGGGAGGGGCGCCAGCTTGCCAATGAATATCAAAGAGCTCGGGATGTGACCACACATCGGCGCTTTCGGTGCTTACGAGAATGGGAATATCACCCATGAGAAACACTCCC
>CAYWSY010000058.1:7193-12657 GCA_964461105.1 uncultured bacterium | reverse complement strand
TGATTTCTAAGAGCAAGCAGAACCTTTATCCGCAGCTATTTACGCAACAAGGCCATTGAAAACTCTCTTCAATGAGCTCTAGCGTAGCGTAAGACCGTTCTATGAAAATGTTTTTCAATTCCAGTTCTTTATCATGTTTTAATCTAATATAATTAACGATTGAATTGTGCATTTTTGATGAGCTGATTGAACTTGAAGATCTCATTAATTCTTCGAGATTTTCATGGATGGATTCTAGGGACCTAGTGTATAGATTTCTTTCTATCTCTAATGTCACGCTCTTAATTAATCCTCGTCGTATTTTAGCATTTTGTTTCCGGTTAGATTTCGACACGGGCATATGCATTTGGAGTGCTTGGTTGATTTCATTGTTAAAGTTAAATGAGTGAGCGCATGCTGTGTGCGGCATTCCAGGGAGGTCTCGTGTGATTTCTGCAAAGGTCCTCGGATTCTCGGCAAAGATGCTTAGATATGATTTGATAGCCAAAGATCTTTTGGCAAAATGAATCAAGGAGAGATCTTCCGGCGCGCACTCCTCAAAGAGCTTCTCTTTAATGAGATTTTCAATCTTTAAAATAACTTCTGCAGAAGAAAAGCGATGTAGAAGGAAATACCTTAAAAATAAGAGGTGCGATTGAGCAAAATAGGTATCTCCACATTGCGCTTCTAAATCCAATCTACGAACTCCGCTTTGAAATTGAGAGCTCTCTGGAAACATAATTGACGGGTCGATGAACTTTTTGCGATACGCTTGTACCCAAAAAGAGGGATCCTGATGTACACTTGAAAGAATTTGGTTAGCCAGTTCCCATTCCAGGCTCTATCTCCCAAACAGAAACCGCGCCTTTTAGATTTTTTCGAACACAATAGATCGTTTCATGGTCAACGGTACCTCCTGGAACAGCAAACATCGTTCCACGTTGGAGATGATAAATGTGGTGCATGATTCGATCTGAGATCATTGTTAAGACACTTTCATTTGGACTCCCTAGGGGATACAGGATCCGAAAGAGCCAAGATGTTTTTGGGTTTTGACCGGATAACAGAGTTGAAATACATCCTGGAATACGCCCGCACAAATAATCGACAATGGCAGCCGTCTCCAGAGTTAATTCTGTTGAGTTGAGCCATTCGCGCATGACTTTAAATTCTCGTGAACTGGCTGGGATTTGAGTGGTTGTTAGAAGGTCACTGACCACACTGCGCAACAGTTTTAAGTACAGATAGGGGCTGCCAAATCCTGACCTATTGTGCTCGCCTCTTCGAAATCCTTTTCCCGCAAGAGATGAACCATGCGCATCTTGAAGGGTTCCAAAGAAATTTTTTTGCGCGAAAATCGCCGATGTTTCTGGAGTCGATCTTTCCCACCCATCAAGTGAGCGCATGGATTGGGAGGCTAATCGATCATAATTTGAAACTGCTGTTGAACTCGAAGCCACAATAAAACCTTTTTTTTATTGTATTTATGTAAAGAAAAAACATTATATTTACGATTTTATTACAAGTCAATTGTTAAATTGTTTTTAAAAGTTGATGTTTGCTTGTGGAAGTGACTGGCAATCAATTGTTTATAAGAAACGGTTCAATTTCACGTTGCTTTTAATTTTTCCTTTATTTAAGCTCGTCCTGTTTGTAAAAACGGAGGATGATATGCTTGAATTTATAAAAATTATTAGTCGATGCGACATCGAAGTCGACATCGAAGCCCGGGCTCCTAAACATCAAGGTTGGAGAGAGGCTCGCAAGTTTAATAGCAAAAATAAAATCATTGGTGAATACCAGCTGATTTCAAAAATGGAGCGTCCTTATTCCTTGCCTCAGCGAATAGGAAGGGTCTGTCTTGGACTTCTTGCCACAGTGGGCTCGTTTGGCATCATGTTAGTCGTTTCTAAATCTGTTCGGGATCTGCTTACAAAAGACTGTGAAACCCAACGCTTTGGGCTTTATATTCCTCCACACAAGCCTTCAAACTCAAGTTCTTCCGGATCTGGGGACGATCTGATTTCTGGATTTTTTAAGATATTATTTACTCCGGCAGATTGGTTTGTAAATGGGATGGGGTGAAGATGGCTCGGTTTGCGATCAAACGCACCAACTCCATTTTTTGCTAAAACTTCTATAAACTAAAGAGGAGGATCGCATATGACAGGAAGAATCTCGTCGATAATTCCATTTGACAATGGGACTTCATATTTTGTGCGTGGAACAAAAGTTGATCGCGGAGAGTGGTATGTGTTAGATCGCTTAAATCGCACTGAGGAAGACCGGGCATTTTTAGCGTCAAAATTGCAGGGATTTTTCTATTGATCGCACTGTAAGAACTAAATGATCAAAACCTTTCTATTCCATGGTTTTCCCTTTACGACCTAAGCAATCTCAAGCTATTTAACCCAACGAGTACAGTGCCCCCCTCATGCAATAAGACTGCAACCCAAAGAGGCACTATGCCGATGAGAGCGGGTGTGGTTGCAAAAAGGATGACTCCCAATGCAAGCGAGATGTTTTGTTTGACGATGCGCAGGGTTTGATGAGCTTTATGAGTCAGCCAGCTTAAGAGAAAGAGATCATCATTTAAAAAGACGACATCTGAGGCGTCTACGGCGGTCGCACTTCCAATTTTTCCCATGGAGATTCCAACGGTGGCTCTAGCAAGTGCAGGTGCGTCGTTAATCCCATCGCCGACCATCATGAGTCCTCCCTTCTGGGCATACTCTGTGACTTTCTGGAGTTTGTCCTCCGGGCGTAAATTGGCGTGCACTTCTTCAATCCCAACTTCAAGGGCAACCGCATCTGCGATATCACTATGATCTCCAGTGAGCATGATGGGATGCAAGCGCTCTTGTGCTTTTAAGGTTTGAATCATTTGAACCGATTGGGGGCGGATCGTGTCGAGAAAATGAAAGACAAACACTGAGGATCCGACAAGAAGGATTGTATTGAGATGGCCAGAGCGGAAAAGAGTGGGCGCGATCCGCTGCCATTCTTCTTGCTCATTTGGAGCAATTTTCTGAGAGATGAACGCGGCGTGACCAATTGATACGGAAATGGGTTTCCCGTCAAGTGAAACGAGTCCTTCGAGTCCGTAGCCGGGAACAGAATTAAAGTGGGTCAGTTCAATGGGGCGGATATTTTGCTCTTGGGCATGGCGGTTGATTGCGTCGGCAATAGGGTGCACTGCGTTGCGTTCCAGAGCATAAGCGATGGAAAGGGCTTCTTTCGGAGTGCAAACGGAAGCAGCGGTCATCTGGTCGACGCAGACACAGCGGAGCTGGCCTGTCGTTAATGTCCCTGTTTTATCAAATGCGATGGTGCTGCAACTGGCAAGGGCATCGAGGATAACGCCACCTTTCAGGATAATCCCTTTACGGGCGCATGAACTAATTGCACTGAGATAGGCAGTTGGCGTGGCGATGATGAGAGCGCAAGGTGAAGCTGCGATGAGAAAGGCAAGAGCGCGGTAGATCCCTCCTTCGGGACCAAAGTAGGGCATCGGAAAGAGAAGGGGAATGGTGATTGCAAACAGAACAAACAGGCAGATGATGACGATTGCATACCAAGAGCCGAATCGATCAAGGAGGCGCTGTAAGCGCGGTTTGGCTTCTTGAGCTTGTGTGATGAGAGTGATGATGCGGCTGATGGTGGAATCATTACTCGTGCGTGAGACTTGGATGGTAAGCGTGCCATCGAAATTGCGAGCGCCCGCTTGAATTTCATCCCCCTTTTTTTTAGCAATTGGTTGTCCCTCTCCTGTGAGATGAAATAGGTTCACAAATGAGCTGCCTTCTATCACGATCCCATCTAAGGGAACAACTTCGCCGGCTCTCACAAGAAGCTTTGCGCCGATAGGAATTTCTTTGACTGATTTTTCAAAGGAGATTCCATCGGCATCGATGACCCAAGCCATGCGGGGAGAGATTTGATTTAAATGGGAGAGCGCTCCTTTTGTTTTTTCTGCGACCATCTGCTCCATGGCTCCAGAGAATTCAAAGAGAACCAATAGAAGAGCGCCTTCCATTCCGCTACCGATGATGATCGAAAGAAGTGCGGCCAGGGTCATGAGCACATCGATGTTAATTTCGAAGTTGCGGATATCTTCGATGGCTCCTAAGAGTGCTGGGGTTCCTGAAAGAAAGTAGACGATGAGCAGTAATAGGGAGGAGAGGGGCGGCAGAAAAAAGGAGCTGATGAAGGCAAGAGCTAAACAGCCAGCGGAGGTAAGAGCTGTTTTGAGGGGAAGGTTTTTTCCCCAAGAACGGGACGATGGGGTTAAAAATGGGCTAATGCTCTCTTCTTTGCCGGAGGCAAAAAATTCATCAAAAATATAGGGAGTGGATGAGGACATGTTATATCCTTGTCGTCATTGCAAGTAGTTGGCTCATAAAGTAAACCGTTCCTGTTGCCAAAATTGCAACTGCAAGATTCCAGATGACGGCAGGAAGGGGGCGATTGCGCTCGAGTAAGGCTGATTTTGCAGCAGCACATACAAGAAGTAGCGCGCTTACGATTGGAAGCCCCCATAAGGGAGCTGTCCAGTATGCAAGCAGGAGAATGCATGCGGTAACTAAGGCTCCGAGTCCAGCCCCAAGGGCTTGTTTGAGGGGATGTTCATAAGCTTCAAGGGTAAGGCCGAGTTCTTCTTCTAACATCACATGCAAGAGGCGGTTGTCATCAGCCATGAGCACATCAATCACTTCGGAAAGCAGCTTGCCCGTAAGGCCTTTTGCTCGATAGAGTTCGGTAAGCTCTTCCCGTTCTTGGGCACGATGATGTTCAATTTCCCATCGCTCTTCATCAATTACACGATGGAGGCGTTCGATGCGGGACCAGCCGAGAAGCGCGCTTCTTCCAATTTTCCAGATCAGCCAGCCTGAGGCAAATAAAATCAAGATGAGCAATGTGGGGGCAGTAGGGAAAAAAGAGGCACAAATAGCCCAGAGAATGAGAAAAGCCAAAGACATTTCTTTGATGGTGTCGGCCGCCGCAGCTTGATGTCCGGACATTTCAGTCCCATGAATCTCTGCCGAAGCAAGAGCCCCGCGCGCGCGCGCTTGTTTTAAGTGCTCGACTACACTTTTTCCTTCAAAATGGTCGTACGGAGGGTTTTCGGGCATTGGCTAGTATTCCTTAACAATGTAAGAGAGCAGACGGCACATGTCGAGATAGTCTTGACAGGTCATTGCTTCGCGAATCGAGTGCATCGAGAGTTGCGGACAGCCGATATCAACAGTATTGATCCCAGTGAGTTCCGCAATGATCGGGCCGACAGTGCTTCCGCAGGGGAGGTCTGACCTGGAGACGAATGATTGGTAGGGGAGGTTAAGTTGTTTGCAAGCTTGGATGATGACTGCCGAGGAACTCGCGTTTGTGGCGTATTTGAGATTCGCATTGTATTTGATTGTAATCCCTTTGCCTAGAAGAGGAGGTGCATGGGGGTCATGTTTCTCAGAGAAATTAGGGTTGAGGG
>CAYWSY010000058.1:0-7183 GCA_964461105.1 uncultured bacterium | reverse complement strand
GAGCCATGTCTGCAGAGATGCATAGGGAGTGGTGTTTGAGGGATAATTGTTCTTCTAAATCGAGATCTAAGGCGTAGCAAATCCTTTCAAGGACATCGCTTAAAAAAGGAGATCCAGCGCCCTCTTTGCTGTGGGAACCCACTTCTTCATGGTCATAGAAACATGCCATTTGAAGTGTATGTTCTGAGGGAGCTTCAAGATATGCCATTGCAGAAACACACGCATGCGCGCTTGCTAGATTATCTAACCGAGAAGAGGTGATCATCTCATTGTTGATTCCAACTAGGCGAGGAGCTTCGATGGGAACCAAAAAGAGCTCAAATGACAATAAGGATTTAAAATGAAGGTGTCTGCGAATAAGAGATTCGATGTTTAAGAGCGCGTCTTGCTTTCCATCGCATAAACCGATAATAGGGCAAAGATGCTCTTGTTTATTGAGGATGAGGCCCTTCTCATTGACCTCTCGATCGAGGTGGATCGCGAGTTGAGGGATAAATAGGAGCGCATCATCGATATAAACAAGCTTTTCTTCAACGAGGTTGTCTGCATTTGTGATCACCACCCTTCCAGCAAGACAAAGGTCTCGGTTGAGCCAAGAAGTGAGGAGAGGGCTGCCATAAATCTCGACAGCAAGCAGATCCATGTTCTCTTTGCGAAAAACAGGTTCAGGTTTTAGTTTCAAAGAGGGGCTATCAGTGTGAGAAGCTAAGATGATTGCTTTTTCCGGTTTAGCTGATGGGATGCAAAAAGCGCAAACTGCACCCCCTTTTGAGACGAAATACTTTTGACCCGGCTCAAGATCCCAGCGTTCATCTTCTTTGAGAGGAGAGAAATCCCGAATGGCAAAGCGTGTGCAAAGCTGCTCTGCTGCATGCCATGAAGTGGGGGATTCCTCTAAGAAAGATCTAAAATCAGCAAGAAGATGGGCCATAAGATGGGGTCCTCACACAGGTGTGATTGTTGTCATTCCGTTTAAATATTTATGTAATACCACAGGCAGGGTAACGGAGCCATCTTCATTTTGATTGTTCTCTAAAAGGGCGACCATTAAGCGGGATGTCGCAAGGCCAGAGCCATTGAGTGTATGAACAAGTTCTGGTTTTTCTTCCCTTTGGCGGAAACGGATCTGAGAGCGCCTTGCTTGAAAATCAGAGCAATGGGAAACGGAGGAAACTTCATAGTAGCGGTTTTGTCCTGGCAACCAAACTTCGATATCTACTGTTTTAGCAGCAGCAAAAGACATGTCCCCGGTCACAAGCAGCATATTGCGGTAATGGATGTTAAGTCCTTGTAAGATTTGCTCTGCGCTTGCCATCATTTCATCAAACACCTGATCGCTTTGATCGGGTGTTGCAAAACAGAACATCTCAACTTTATTGAACTGGTGCATCCGGATGAGTCCACGCTCTTGAGAGCCTGCCGCGCCAGCTTCTCTGCGGAAGCAAGGGGTATAGGCAACGAGTTTTTGGGGGAGCTCTTCTTGTTTGAAGATCTCATCGTAATAAAGGCCATTGAGCGCTACTTCAGAGGTTGGAATTAAGAAGAGCTCATAATCTTCATCGTGAATTTTGAAGAGTTGTTTTTCAAATTTTGGCAGTTGACCTGCTCCATACATCATCTCAGGACGAACAAGATGGGGGGGCATCCACATGGTAAATCCATTATCAAGATGCGTATCGATCATGTAATTAAGTAACGCCCACTCAAGGCGAGCTCCAATGTTTTTATATGCAGGCCATCCGCTTCCTGAGGCTTTTGCAGCGCGTTTAAAGTCAAACAGGTGAAGGTGTTCATTGAGTTCGACATGGTTTTTAAAAGCAAAGTTGAATGCTCGTTTTTCACCAAAGGTTTTAATGCAGACGTTGTCTTTAGGATCGGAAGAAACTTTAATTTCATCTCGTGGAAGATTCGGAAGGCATCCCATTTTTTGGGTAAGTTCTGTTTCCAGAGCCGTTAGTTCGTGATCCAAAATGGCAATCTTATCCCCCAATCCAGCAACTTCGTTCATCAGCTCTGTCGTATCGAGCTTTTGCCGTTTTTTCTCGCCGATCTCCTTTGAAAGGTGGTTCCGAGAAGCCTTAAGTTCTTCAACTGTTGTTTTGATGACCCGGATCCGCTCGTCGAGGACGAGGATGGGAGAGAGGGTAACTGTTGGATCCTTGGTCTTGAGTTTTGACTCAAAATATTCTTTATCTGTCCGGAGCTGGCGCATGTCGAGCATAAAAGTATTTTTCCCTTAAGGTTAGGTAGAATAAGAAGACAAAATATAGGAACTTTTTCAGTAAAAAGTCAATGGGTATCCGTATTGTGAATGGAAAGAAATTGTTTTAAGTCGTTCATCCCCGGGGATTTTCACACCAGCCCAAACACTAAGAACTTTGTTTACAGACTACCGGCAAATAGTCCTTGAAACATGGCTTTTATTATGGTATCCTCACCATTTTAAAAGGGATTGTTTATGTCTAAATTTCCGCGCGCTCAAAACCCGCTGCTCCTGCGTTACCACCGAATCATGGATGCCTTTGCAAAGTCCGATGATGAACGGGATTTCCACCTGGATAAAGTAGAAGGATTTATTGTGTATGTCGATCTTGATAAGGGGCTTAGAGAACTCGAAGATCTCGAACAAGAACTCCAAGTCAACAAAGAACGCTACTGCCTGATTCCAAAGCTGACTTTTTATGAAACAAAGAAGTTTATGGAAGGTTTCGTCAATGAAAAGGTCTATGATATTGATACGAAGGAAAAACTTCTCGATATTATCCATTCTAAAGAGTCTCGCGAGAACTTTCTAGAATTTATTTATGACCATTTGAATGAGTTGGAAAAGTGGCAGCAATATTATGTGGAGCGTTCGCGCATTCGAATTATTGAATGGCTTCGTTCTCAGCAGATTCAGTTTGTATTTGAAGAGGATCTTGAGCTCAATAAAAATATGATGGAAAAGCTTAAGCGTCTTTTATTTGATGTCAAGGTTCCTAAAGATGTTGCTGCTGTGAGAGAAATCTTAAATGCAAAATCGAAAACATATTATTCAAATGAGGCGCTTAATCCCCGTCCAAAACGGGGACGTCCACCTAAGCAAGTCGTTAAAGTAGAGATGGAGCCGCAGGTGAGTGTCGACATGTACACGACAGTTCCTCCCGCATGTCGGTTATTTCTTTACCTTCCAGAAATTACTAACGCTGCCAGCATCACCTTCTCTGCGAAATTTGATACAGAGGCACAGCTTTTGGCAAACCTACGCGGAAGCTCGCGTGTTAAAGTCGATACTAAATTGCAGGCATTGTCTGAGCGATTGGAGTCTTTGCGCCACTTATCGAGTCGCTTAAGTGAAATTGAAGAGATTACGGGATCATCTGCAGAAGGGCGACTCATTCGATCCATTGGTAAAGTGCTTCCTGAGCAGGAAGAGGTTGAAGAAGAACCAAAAAGTGGCAAGCTCTTGGATGTTGTTAAGGGCTTTTTGCCTGGGAAGAAGAAAGAGCGGCCTACAAAAGCTCCTTTAATTCCTGAGAAGAAGCCTGGAATTAAGACAGTAACTCCGATCCAATCTAAAAAAATAAAGAAGAAGTAAGATGGCAATAGAAGTAAGAGATGAAGTTGAGCTCGCCCGTCACTCAGAACTCGTGAGTAAGCACACATGTATTAAAGCTCTTGAGGCAATCTACTTAACTCGGTTTACCGATGAGAAGATGCAAAAGCTTGTGCGCCAGAACAAGGGTGGGACGTTTCATTTGCAAGGGCACGGTCACGAAATGATTGGAGTGGTCAGTGCATTGAGCTTGATCCCTGGTCAAGATTGGGGGTTGCCTTATTATCGCGATCGTGGATTTGCGATCGGCTTAGGATGCCCACTTTCTGATCTCTTTGGTGCTTTTCTTGCCCGTCAGGTTCCCCATCATTCTGGTGGAAGAATGATGCCAGAGCACTTTTCCCACCGTGATTTAAGAATCCCGTGTCAGTCGAGCTGTGTCGGATCTCAATTCCTTCAGGCAGTTGGAGTGGCCAAAGGCGCGCAACTTCAAGGAAATCGCGATGTTGTGTATGTCTCTGGAGGTGATGGTTCCACGTCCCAAGGGGATTTCCATGAAGCGCTGAATTTTTCCTGCTTACACCGCCTTGGCGTCATTTTTGTGATTCAAGATAATGGCTGGGCGATTTCTGTTCCGGTTACAGATCAAACTTCCGGTGGAACAATTGCAAAAATTGCGCGCGGGTACGAAGGCCTTTCTGTTCATGAAATTGATGGATGTGATTACTTCCAAGTTGCAAGTGCATTAGCAGAAGCAGTTGCTAAGGGAAGAGCAGGGGAAGGCCCGAGCCTGATTGTCGCAAAAGTGCCCCGTATTGGCCCTCATAGTAGCAGTGATGATCCGACCAAATATAAAACGGAAGCGTGTGTGCAAGAAGAGAGATCGCGAGATCCTGTTCCCCGTTTTGAATCCTGGATCCTCTCTCAAGGCTTTTTGACTCAGGAAGAGCTCGTAGAGTTGCGCACCCGTTGTTTTGGGCTTGTTGAAGCAGCTGCTCTTGAAGCAGATCAAGTGCCATTCCCTTCGAAAGAAAGTGCTGCTGAAGGGGTGTTCAAGCCTGTTGATCCTTCCCATTTTATCCCTTTTACAGAAGAGGATTCGAGTTCTTCTCCAGATAGCATCGTCATGATGGATGCCATCAACCATGCGCTTGATGAAGAAATGGAGAGGGATTCCCATGTGATTGTCTTTGGGCAAGATGTGGCTCACGGAAAAGGGGGCGTTTTTGGAATCACCAGAAATCTTACGGCAAAGCATGGGGCGCACCGTTGTTTTAACTCTCCCTTAGCAGAGTCGACAATTGTTGGTGTTGCAATTGGGCTCTCTTCTGTTGGACAATTTAAGCCTGTTGTAGAAATTCAATTTGCCGACTACATGTGGACAGCGATCAACCAGATTTTTAATGAGCTTGCCAGCATTTATTACCGCTCTAATGGTGAGTGGAATTGTCCGGTTGTGATCCGTATGCCCTATGGCGGCTATATCCAAGGCGGCCCATATCATTCGCAAAGTATCGAAGCATTTCTTTCCCATTGTCCTGGTTTGAAAGTGGTTGTTCCAAGTAATGCTGCAGATGCGAAGCGGCTCATGAAGTCTGCGATCCGTGATCCCAATCCCGTGATTTTCCTTGAGCATAAAGCCCTTTATCGCCAGCGCGTGTTCTGCGCGCGTCCCGAGCCCAAAGCAGATGAGCTTCTCCCCTTTGGAAAAGCGAAGGTTGTGCGCTCTGGCGAGGATGTAACTATTGTCTGTTGGGGAATGATGGTGTTCATGGCTTCACAGGTTGCTGAAAAACTCTCTCAAGAGGGGATCTCTGTTGAAATCATCGACTTGCGCACACTCGTGCCGCTTGATATGGAGACAGTTCTTACCTCTGTCCGTAAAACGAGCAAACTCGTAATTGCTCAAGAAGCGCCACGCAATTGTGGTTTTGCTGCAGAGGTCTCTGCGCGCGTGATTGAGCAGGCATTTACCCATCTCGACGCGCCGATCAGTAGAGTTGCAGGGAAGGACTGCCCTGTTCCTTATTGCAAGGTGCTTGAAGATGAGGTATTGCCTCAGCTGAAAGACATCGAGCTTGCGATCCGGGCTTTGGCTCGGTATTAATTAATACGCCAGACATCCATCATGTGTGGTTATAAAAAAGGAGATGATATGAGACCAATTATTGTTCGTTATGAAAATGGTTTAAATAATTTTTTTGTAGCGCCATTTGAAATCGGTTTGAGACATTTGAAGGTTGCGTGTTGCGAAAACTCTCAAAATGCACTTCTTATGCTCGCTAAAGAAAGAATCATTTACCGTCCATTCGAAAAAGATAATGCGTATGAGCCTTTGACAATTGCTCGGCGTGTTTACCATGGAGTAATTGGAACGCTAGAAACTGCTGGATACCTCACTCTTATTGTTCCATTTATCGTTTCTATTGCAGAGAAGATTTTTAATAAGCCTTATTATCTAAAAGGCTGCTATGAATTCGGCACGCATATGGAAGAAGGTGGACTGTTCGGTGCAAAGCCCGCGACTTTTAGAAAAAATCCTTTTGATCCAAATGGTGCGCAAGATCCGTTTTACCGTGGAGCTTCTTGGTTGCCAAAGAATCAAATAGTATTTGCGTAACAGCGCTAACGCAGGATAATTTTGCTTTATGCCCATCAACATCGAGCTTGCGATCCGGGCTTTGGCTCGGTATTAATCTAAGATTGAACTCCAATGTTCAGCTATAATCCCATTGGAAAAAGGGTGCTTCTCATGGCGCAAATTCAATACAGAGCATCTTTTAACAGGGTGTTCTTGTTTAAACTCAGCTAACGATGCGGTCATCTCCACTTTTGGAGACGCGGAGAATTTAATTTCAAAGGCATCGAAATGGTCTGAATAATCGATCAATAGATCGATTTCAGATCCTTTGCTTGTCCGATAAAAATAGCAAAAAGCCCTTTCCCCTTTTCCGGCAAATTCTTTAATTTGTTCCATAATGACCATATTTTCAAAGACATGTCCTCCAAAAGGGGAATGGATTAATTGCTCGACGTTTTCAATGCGCAAGAGGTAACAGAGAAGTCCCGTGTCCACAAAAAACAACTTCGGAGACTTGATCACTCGTTTTGTGATGTTCCTTGCATACGGCTCTAAAAGATAGATAATGGATGTTGCTTGGAGGAGCATGAGCCAATCTTTGGCGGTGGTTTGGGAAATCCCACACTCCTTGCCGATCTCATGTAAATTGAAGAGCTGTCCTGCCCGTGAGGCGAGCAAAACGAGGAAGCGTTGGAACTGGCTCAAATCTTGGATATTGCGCATAGTGCGCAAGTCTCTCTCGAGATAAGTAGAGAGGTAGGCACTGTGCCAGAATTTGGCGTTTAATGTGGGTTCAATTTGGAATTCAGGATAGAAGCCCCTCAACATTTGTTGTGCGACATTTCGCTCTTCAAAGAGGTCTTTTTCATGAATTTCTTTCCAGCTTAAGGGAAAGAGCTGGAATATCGCAATCCTTCCGGCCAAAGATTCAGAGACACCCTTCATTAAGGGAAATATTTGTGAGCCGGTGAGCACATATTGTCCATGTTTTCGTCGGGTGGCATCAACTTTCATTTTGATATAGGACAGTAAAGCAGGGGCATATTGGATCTCATCTATGATCAGGG
>CAYWSY010000057.1:0-12925 GCA_964461105.1 uncultured bacterium | reverse complement strand
GGACTTTGCAGGTATCCTGGGGTGATCCCACGTGTCAAGGAACAGGCCGTAGTTAATCAATATGCGCAAGCTTTAAGCCGATAATGCCGATGATGATCAAAAAGATCGAAATGAGCCGGATGATGTGATAGGAATCTCCGAAGAATACAATACCACAGACCACAGTGCCTGCGGCGCCAATACCAGCCCAGACAGCGTAAGCGGTTCCAATGGGGATTGTTTTCATCGATTGAGAAACTGAAAAGAAGCTAAGAACGATGAAGATTACCGTGATGATGCTTGGGACAAGTTTAGTGAAGCCTTGGCTAAATTTCAGGGAAATCGTAAAACAAATCTCAAAGAATCCGGCCAGTAGTAAAAAGATCCAAGCGGTCGACATAATTGTATTCTCCATTCATTCTTAAGCAGGATACCTATTTTGTGATTTAAAACAATAGGTTGAGGTGACTCGTGTCATTCCAAAGAGCAATGACAGGGGTATCTCGCTCGTAGCTTAAGATCGAAATTGAAGATGCAGAGAGCATGAAGGACTTTCCTTCGCTTGCAGGGAGTTTCAGATAGCGGGCAGCCAACACACGTAAAATATGGCCATGAGAAAATAAGGCGATGTCTCCATGGATCGAATGCAGTTTACTGAGAAATGTGTTTGCTCGCTCTGTGATATCGGCCAAGCTTTCACCGTTTGGAGCTCCTCTTTGGAATAGATTCCAATGGGGCTCTTGTTTCCAAATTTCAAAGGTGGTGATTCCCTCATAGTCGCCATAATCCCATTCGACAAGATTAGGTTCAATATAGGCGTGCTTCATAAGTCCTGCAATTTCGCAAGTTTGTTGAGCGCGCTTACTAGGGCTTACATAGATTTTTGCAAAGGCATGTCCTTTTAATCGCTGTCCAATTAACAGCGCTTCTTGCTTTCCTTTTTCAGTCAATGCGATATCAGTGGTTCCAGTGTGCTGGCCAGATAGACTCCAGGGAGTTTCCCCGTGGCGAATGAGATAGATTTTGCGTGAAGAGAATTGCATAAGAGTACCTATACAAGATATGAACGAGCAAGTTTAATGAACTCTGTGCATTGCTGTTTTGCGAAACGGTCGCTTTTCTTTAATTCTTTGGCAAGGAGTATAGAGACCTTCGGGGCGATTTCGATACTTGCACGTGCATCTAATAAGAGGCTCCGTGTGCGCCTGGAAAGAAGATCCTCGAGCGTTCTTGCCATTTCATACCGAATTGCATAGATCATTTCAGCCCCAGTATAAGGGAGGTTAGGGTGAAGTGGATGGGCAAGTTGCTTGAGTTTTTTCCCGATGGAGCGAATCACTTTTTTATCGGTTCCATACGTGCTTAAATCGGCGAGGGGATCAAGGGAGGGGTCGTAGCCGTGGAGATGCAAAGTTTGAGTGCAACAAGTGCGCTCAGGAAGTCCTCCGATGGCAGCTGCCTTATTAATCACATCTTCTGCCATTTTTCGATAGGTCGTCCACTTGCCGCCCGCAATTGTGATTAGACCTGAATCTGAAATGAATATCGTATGATCGCGCGAAAGTGTTGAGGTCAGCTCTGTTTTACCGGCTTTAATTAATGGACGCATTCCAGCAAAGACGCTCAACACATCTGCACGTTTTGGGTCTTTTGAAAGGTATTGAGCTGCTTGGGAAAGGAGGAAATCGATCTCTTCCTTTAAAGGATGGGGATCAAGGGAGGGTTTTTTCATGGGAGTATCTGTCGTTCCTAAAAGGATTCGATCGTGCCAGGGAACCATGAAAAGGACCCTGCCATCGGAAGTATGGGGGACCATAATTGCTGATTTTCCTGGGAGAAATGACTTATCCAAAACTAGATGAATCCCTTGACTGGGAGCGATGAGAGGTTTGGATTTGGGATTGTCCTTTTTGAGAATCGCGTCAGAGAATACTCCTGTGGCGTTGATCACTACTTTTGCATGAAGGCGGTAGCGTTTTTTTGTTTCTTGATCTAGCACGCTTACTCCAACGCAAAGGCCATTTTTTTTGATTAATCCAGTTGCCTTCATATAGTTAATGACAACAGCACCTTGGTCGACAGCTGTGCGCGCTAGACAGATTGCAAGCCTTGCGTCATCAAATTGGCCGTCATAATAAATCACACCTCCACGCAATCCCTCTTTTTCTAAGGTTGGAATTGCATGTAGCGTTTCCTTACGTGTCAAGTGGCGCGATTTTTCAATGCCAAGTTTTCCTGCTAAGGCATCGTAAATTTTAAGTCCGATTCCATAAAAAGGCCCCTCCCACCAATGATAGTTGGGGACTAAAAAAGGGAGGTGATGGATCAGGTGGGGTGCATTTTGACACAAGCGCCCCCTCTCTTTGAGTGCTTCTGTCACAAGGGCGATGTTCCCTTGTTGCAAATAGCGGAGTCCTCCATGGATTAATTTTGTGCTTCGACTTGAAGTCCCCTTGGCAAAATCAGCCTGTTCAATAAGGAGCGTGCGGTATCCTCGAGAGGCAGCATCGACAGCAGCTCCTAAACCCGTTGCGCCGCCGCCGATGATAAGAACGTCCCAGTGATCTGGCTTCTTCTCAATCTGCTCGAGCATCTCTTCCCTGTTCATGAGCGCTCCTTTCCAAAGAAACGAGCACATTCAATGGCAAGGTCCCAGTGCAGACGCAATTGCTTAGCAGATTCTCTGCTCATGGAAGGAATAAAGGTTCGATCTTCTTTCCAATAGGAAGCAATCTCCTCTTGATTGCTCCAAAATCCCACAGCAAGCCCTGCGAGAAAGGCTGTTCCAAGAGCGGTTAGCTCTGTCGTCTTGGGGCGGATCACAGGAACGCCAAGGAGGTCCGCTTGAAATTGCATGAGCAAGTTGTCCTTAACAGCACCTCCGTCGACGCGCACTTGCGAGATGGTCATGTGCGCATCATTTTCCATTGCATGGAGAACGTCTGCAACTTGGTATGCGATTGCTTCAATGGCGGCCCTTGCAATATGTCCAGCTTGTGTGCCGCGAGAAATCCCCAAAATCATCCCTCTAGCACAAGGATCCCAATGGGGAGCCCCTAGGCCTGTAAATGCTGGAACGAAATAAACCCCTCCATTATCGGGAACCGTCAAAGCAAGCGTTTCGATCTCGCGTGATGTTTTGATGATATTTAAATTGTCGCGAAGCCATTGAACTACTGCCCCTCCGATGAATACACTTCCTTCGAGCGCATATTCGACTTTTCCATTGAGTTTATAAGCGATGGTTGTAAGCAACTGATGATTGGAATGGACAGGTTTTTCGCCTGTATTCATGAGGAGAAAGCAACCAGTCCCGTAAGTGGTTTTGGTCATTCCAGAGGAAAAACACGCTTGTCCAAAAAGAGCTGCCTGTTGATCTCCTGCAATGCCACTGATGGGAATAGGAACAGAAAATAAGGAGGTGCTTGTCTTTGCATAGACTTCGCTTGAACTCTTGACCTCTGGTAACATGGAGCGGGGGATTTCAAAGATGTTAAGCAACTCATCATCCCAAGTACAGGTATGAATATTAAAGAGCAGCGTGCGGGAAGCGTTGCTAACATCGGTCACGTGGCACTTTCCATCGGTCAACTTCCAGATGAGCCAGCTGTCAACAGTCCCAAATGCGAGTTCTCCTCGCAAAGCTTTTTCTTTTGCACCTGGCACATGATTGAGAAGCCAATGAACCTTGGTACCTGAAAAATAAGGATCGAGTAAGAGCCCTGTTTTCTGTTTGAATAAAGGCTCTAATCCTTGGGCTTTGAGCTGCTGGCAATATTTAGTTGTTCGGCGATCTTGCCATACCAGTGCGTTTGCAATTGGTTTTCCTGTTTTTTTCTCCCAAACAATGGTCGTTTCCCGTTGATTGGTGATTCCAATCGCCGAGATGTCACTGGGAGTGATCCCAGATCTAGCAATGACTTCAGTTGCAACGGCTGCTTGTGTTGACCAAATTTCCATTGGGTCGTGTTCCACCCATCCCGGTTCAGGAAAGTATTGGCGGAATTCTTTTTGAGCACAGCCCTTCACGTTGCCTTCATGGTCGATGAGCATCGCCCGCGAACTTGTCGTACCTTGATCTAAACTAAGAATATAATGCATAGCCTCAATTTCCTGTTTGAACACCTTACTGTCAATAATTTATTGAATCCTATGTCAGTTTTTGATCTGATGAGGGAAAATCGAGGGGTCTATGAACATCTTTATCGCTGAGTTTATTGGAACATTACTATTAGTCCTTTTAGGAAACGGAGTTGTGGCAAACGTTCTATTGAATAGGTCCAAGGGATTTCAGTCTGGTTGGATTGTGATCAGCGCAGGCTGGGGGTTTGCGGTCGCAATCGCCGTTTATATCACAGGGTGGATCAGCGGCGGGCATCTCAATCCGGCGGTCACTTTAGCCCTTGTCCTTGCCGGAAAAACCGCATGGAATCAGGTTCCCTATTACGTGAGTGGACAGCTTGCAGGAGGATTTGGTGGAGCAATTCTCGTATGGCTTACTTATTATGCTCACTGGAAACCCACTAAGGATGCAACTCACAAGCTGCTCTGTTTTTGTACGTATCCAGCAATTCGGCGAACCCCATGGAATTTTGTAACAGAATTCATTGCAACTGCAGTATTGATTATGGGAATTTTAGGAATCATTAACGTGCACAATGGGCTTTCTTGTGGATTTGCTCCCTATGCGATCGGGATTCTTGTATTCAGCATTGGGCTTTCCCTTGGAGGTCCCACAGGCTATGCCATCAATCCGGCAAGAGACCTCGGACCCCGTATTGCGCACGCAGTGCTTCCGATTCCCGGTAAAGGGAGCTCTGAATGGGGGTATGCCTGGGTTCCTATCGTAGCCCCCTTATTGGGAAGTGTGCTGGGAGTTTGGGTCTATCTCAATTATATCGCAAAAATGCTCCCTTTAAACCCAGATTCTTTATAATCTCTAGAGATATGTCTATCCAAGTATATTACCGCGATGCAACCGTTCCCGTCCATTGCACTCCTCAATACTTCATGGAGACGATGGGAATTGCCTTTCTTCCCGAACTTCAATTTGAGACTCCTCAAACAAAAGAGGGGTGCCAAAGGCGGGCGCAAAGATCGCTCCTCGATCCTAGACAGAAATGGCTAGGAAATTATTATGCCAAGGAATTGAAACAAGGAACGATTCCCGATGTGAGTATTCGATGGATCGACGAGGCGCTAGGATATGGGGTCTTTACAAATCGCCCGATTGCGCGTCATGCTTTTTTTGGTGAATACACCGGACTTGTGTGTAAACAGCGATGGTTTAAAAAAATCAAAAATTATTATTGCTTTGACTACACATTCATCTCAGGGACACACAATTCTCCCTATTTGATTGATGGAGATAGACAGGGTAATTTGATCCGTTACATTAATCACAGCGATCGGCCGAATTTAGAGACCTCTTCAATCTTTTACGATGGGCTCATGCATATCATCCTTTATGCAATTAAGGATATTCCTGCTGGAACCCAGCTAAGCTATGATTATGGCGAGGAGTATTGGAAAAAAAGGGGGAAACCCCGACTGCTATAAGAGGGAGTTTTGCAACTCCCTCAGAATGCTTATTCAGCAGGAACGTTAATCCCGAGGAGTTCAATTTCAAATATGAGTGCAGTATTTGGACCGATTTCTTGACCAAATCCGTGCTCGCCATATGCCAAATAAGAAGGGATATAGACTTCCCATTTGTCACCCACTGTCATCATCTGGAGGATCTCTGACCATCCGGCAATGACTCGATTTAAGGGGAATACAACAGGTTGACCCCGTTGATAGGAGCTATCAAATACTCTGCCATCAATAAAACTGCCGCGATAATGAATTTTAGCGACATCGAGCGGAGTTGGGCTCGGTCCTTCGCTTCCTTTTTCGAGCACTTTATATTGTAATCCGCTGGAGAGAGTGATCACGCCTGGCTTCTCTCGATTTACAGCTAAAAATGCTTCACTGCGTTTTTTGTTCTCGTCTGCGACCTTGGCAACAAACTGCTTTTGTTGAGACTCAATTTGGTTTTTTAAAGAGACTAAAATAGCATGGATTTCTTCATTAGGCAATCTTGGATTGGCATTCGAAATGGCATCGGTAATCCCATGCATTAAGCTATCATTATCCATATCTGAAAATTGCTGTTGTAAATTCTTGCCTGTTTGAAGGCCAATGCAGTAACTCACTTTTTCTTTTGTCGAGTCCATCGTATACCTTTGGTTTTAGAGACAGTAAAATGTATACCCCATCATGGGGTTGAGGGACAAGAAGTTTTTATACAAATTTTAACTAACTAAATATAAGTAATTTAAAATGATTTTCCTTAATTTAGCAAGGCATGCTACAATCTCATCCCAAAAAGGATCTCCTATGCATGCAAAAGCTGATCGTGAAATTCCCTTGCTAGCCCTTCTTCAAACCATGGCGCCCGATAGCTCCATAAGCTCGTTGCGCTCATGGATTGAAAAAGGACGGGTTCACATTGATGGAAAAACAGTGTCCAGGGCCAAGATTCTTGTCCTTCCCGGTCAAGAGGTCAAAGTGGGACCGCGGGTTAATTTTGTTCGAGGGGGGATTAAGATCCTCTTCGAAGATGAGCATTTATGTGTGATCGAAAAGCCAGAGGGTTTATTGAGTGTCTCTACCGATACTGGAAACAGTCCCAATGCGCACGATATTCTCAAACGACGCTTCCATGCGGGCAGGGTGTTTCCTGTCCATAGACTGGATCGGGAAACTTCTGGACTTATGGTCTTTGCCTATTCTGAGGCAGTCCGGGACTCTTTTAAAGAGCAATTCGAACAGAAGCAGATCGAAAAGATCTACTATGCAGTCGTTGAAGGAACCCTTTCTGCTCCGGAGGGGACCTGGAAGAGCTATCTTAAGGAAGATGTGACTCTGACTGTCCGAAGCACCCCTTGGGAGAGCGACGGTAAGTTGGGGATCACCCATTACAAGGTAGAAGCCCAGAACAAGCGCTATTCCCTGCTTCGCATTCATTTAGAAACAGGTAGAAAGAATCAGATCCGTGTGCATTGCAAGGACGCTGGTCGTTCTATCGTGGGCGACAAGAAATACGGATCGACATGCAACCCCTTAAAGCGAATGGCGTTGCATGCTCAAAAGCTCAAGTTTAGGCACCCAGCAAGTGGCAAAGAACTGACGTTTGAGGTCGCTTTTCCCCATTCTTTCGCTAAGCTTTTAAATTTAAATTAAATCATTCAAATTAATTTGAATTAATTTCTGTTTTTAGTGATAATGAACTTATAAAAGGGGGGAGTTATGCCAAGTTTTCGTGCTATCGTCCATTATAAGTTCAAAAAGGGAATGGAGGAACAAGGGATCAAGTTCCTTGAAAATGAGCTCGTCAAAAAAGCTCAAGAATACGGATGTCATGGGATTGAGCTTTGGCAAAACGGCAAGGATGCAACGAATCTGGTTGGTATTGGGAGCTGGAATAGCTTAGAAGAAGCCCGCACATTCCAATCTCATTGGGATTCTAAAGAGCATGAACTGATGCGCTATTGTCAAGAAAAGCCTCACCGTGAATTTTTCAAAGTCTGTTCGGTTTACGCCGAGAAGCAAAGACGCGTTGCTTAAATTTTGACGCAAAAATAGCTGTTGATGCTCCACTTTTTTTCCATAGAAGTGGTTCTGAATGTGCCAAACTAAACCGCCCTGCTATAAAAGTTGACAGCTACAACGAGAGGCGCGCTGGCGCTCTACTTTAGAGAGCAACGCTTGACGCTCGCGTGAGCCTTTAATTTTCATTGCCTGCTCATAAGCTTCACGAGTCTTATTTTCCTTGAGAAAGAAGTCTACAAGCTCCGTGCGCGCTCTGTTAAAATCATATTTAGTTTCAATCTTATCAGCAACCGCAATTGCAGACTCGTAGCGCCCTGTAGTTAAATACGCAGAAATCACGTCCGAGATAAAAAAACTTTTACTTTTTTTACGTTTAATTCTTAGCGCTAGGTCATACGCTGCATCAAGATCATTTTGTTCGATCAAGTAGGTTACAAGATGTCCATAAGCCGCCTCAAAATAATCCGGAAATTCAATCGCATTAGCGAATTGAAGCGCAAGATCATATTTACCTTGATCTAATAATTCTTTTACTTTTATTTCAAGTATCTTATCCAGTCTAACTTTCAGGTGTTTGTTTCTGAACAACTGAGCGACTTCTTCTAAGGAGTTTTTTTCTATTAAAATATTAAAAACTTTCTCAACTGCTGGAAATATAAAATTGCTGTAATTTCGAAATCTAAACAATTCCAGTGCTTCGAGTGCTTGTGAAGAATCCCTTAAATCCAATTTGATCTTCACGATCTCACTGACAGCTTTATCTAAAGTCTCTCTGGCTTTTTCAAGCTTATAAGGTACACTAATTGTACCATTAAAATAAGGCTTAAGGATCTTTATTGCTCGAGGAGTATAGCCTAAGAGCGCTGCAGAAACGGCGAGCTTACTTGCTGCTTCAACCGCTGCATCAAGACCATTTTGTTCGATCAAGTAGGTTACAAGATGTCCATAAGCCGCCTCAAAATAATCCGGAAATTCAATCGCATTAGCGAATTGAAGCGCAAGATCATATTTACCTTGATCTAATAATTCTTTTACTTTTATTTCAAGTATCTTATCCAGTCTAACTTTCAGGTGTTTGTTTCTGAACAACTGAGCGACTTCTTCTAAGGAGTTTTTTTCTATTAAAATATTAAAAACTTTCTCAACTGCTGGAAATATAAAATTGCTGTAATTTCGAAATCTAAACAATTCCAGTGCTTCGAGTGCTTGTGAAGAATCCCTTAAATCCAATTTGATCTTCACGATCTCACTGACAGCTTTATCTAAAGTCTCTCTGGCTTTTTCAAGCTTATAAGGTACACTAATTGTACCATTAAAATAAGGCTTAAGGATCTTTATTGCTCGAGGAGTATAGCCTAAGAGCGCTGCAGAAACGGCGAGCTTACTTGCTGCTTCAACTTTCTTTTCGATTGAGATGATTAAACCTACGTATTCAAGCGCGTTCTTTATTTTCTGGTTTCTCGCTAAATAGTTTGAAATCAAAACAGCCTCCGAATCCAAAATTTTTTCATCAGTTAAGCCAGTTATACGTGTCTTGAAATCTGAGTGTTGATCAGGATAAAGCTTTTCATGCAAAAGAAAAGCAATAAATAAAAATTTTTTCTCAAAAGCCGTGTTATACAATGACACACCCTCAGCTTCAAAAAAGTTAAGATTCACACCCTGCTCAAGTAAGTTCTGAACCTCTTTTTTATCACCTTTTAAAATCGCAATTCTCAAACGCTCTTCCCTACTGGGTCGAATCCGTTCTTCGTAAAACTCATCAATAAATTTGATCGTATTATTAAAACAAACCTGATTTGAAATTCCAATAAACCAGTCTTTTATAAGATGTGAATTAATTCCTGATGAATAAGATTTTTTAATAATAGTAAAGTAATGAGCAAGGATGGTTGTAATTGATAATCCGTCGTTCCCATGAATAACCAGCCCGGAAAGAGCCTTAATCCCCTGGCTGGCAGGACCAAACCCCGTCTCATCGTCAAGAAGCATTAATAGGGGCTTGTATTTATCAATAAAGGCGCATCCTAAAACAAAGCGATATACTTTTTGGTACGCAGACCATGGAGCAACACGAAGCGCTCCTTCAGGTGTAACAATTTGATCGGGCGTCTTTGCGCGCTCTACCTCATCTACAGGGATCTCCGCTGGCCCCTGATCACCACCAAGCTCACTTCTCAATGCTTCAAGCGCTACTAACATCTCTACCCAGATCGATTTTGCCCCAGACTTGGTTACCTGTACTTGAAGGAGCTCTTTTCGAATCGATTCAAAAGACCCAAGCATTGAGTCAATAAACTCTTTATTCTCGCTGCGGATTCTAGGAAATGTGCTTGGATCATTTCTCTCACCGAGCAATTTATAGCACAGCTCAAAACCCCGTTGCTTCTCTTCTGGTGTTTCACATTTTTCTTTAAAAAGATCCCATAAAAGCATCAACTCATCTACTGGAATGTTTTGAACCGCTCCATTTTCTGTCTTGTAATAAATACGCGTGATATCTTGTTTAGATTGAAGACTCTCAAAACGCATATAACCGCTTAAGGTTTTATCAAACCCTACCTCAAATTCAGAGCCTTTACTTCCAATTCCTATAACCCCAGGTCGGCACAGGCTTACGACATGTTTTAAAATTCCCTCTTTTCCCGAGCCTGTCTTACACCCCTCAATCATCACGAATTTGCGCACCGATCTAAAAATGTTCTGAACAGCGGATCCCGTATCTGTTCCTGAATCCCCAAGGGAATAAGACCCTCCTGATTGACGGCTTAAAGGAAGGGTTCTTTCATCCGCATGCATTCTGAATCCTAAGAGATCAATTCCGTTAGGGTATGTCGTCTCGATGAAGTTGGCAACCTGCGTAAAAACCTCAAACACTTGAGAGACGACTGGAACTCCAGATGCCCTTAAGGCCTCTAGTCTAGCTTCAAAATGTACCAAGGTCTTTTTAAAAGCTCCGTTATGGTCCATTTCTGGAGGTTGACAGACCCAGAATGCATTTAAGCACGGGGTGTGGGCGCCTGCGCTTGAAGAACTTGCTATGCTTGAAGAAATTGGGACTGCCATTATTTTATATCAGTTATTTATGTTTTTATTTAAACGTGAATTAATTTAAACTTAAGCCTATTATATTAAAAAAATAAATTAATTTCAATTTAAAATTAAACAACCCGCTCCAGCTTCTAACTCAGAGTTATTGCCTTATAACAATTATAATCAAGTACTTAAAGCTTATTTCGAGTTCTTTCCGCGATCGACTTCAAGTTAAAAAATTGTTTAAAACCGGAAGTTTTGATGCGGTTTTTCAAGAAATTCTTGCGATTTTTTTCCAGTTCTGACAAAATATTCTCCAATTATTGCAACTTTAATTTGGGGAATCAACGATGCACAAAAGGACATGGAAATCAGTATTCTTTAGAGTCGCTTATACACTCACATTGACAACATGCATTTCAGGAATCAGCGCTGAGCCAGGGCAGGAATTGCTCGCTCAAGTTCAAATGAACCGAAATAACCCCCAAAAACTCTCGGAACTTCTCCCGATTGTCAAATGCTCATTTGAACCGTCGAAATATGAGCAGATTTTAATGACTCAGCTGCGGAATGTGAATAGCTCAACGAAAGAATTTCGCGCAATTTCTGCTAAAATTGGCGAGACGCTTGTAAGTAAAGTCGTTGAATGCCTTCCCGTTCAAGAAGTGGAAATGCAATCTCCTGTGACCGCTTTTACTGGGCTTACTCTACACGGCGGTGTTGAACTTGTTTCAGTGATGCGCTCGGGTGATATTCTTCTGGATACGTTTATGGAGCATTTCCCTGATGCGCATGTTAGCAAGTTTTTGATTCAGCGCGATGAGGAAACGGCGCTTCCCAATTTCATTTATATGAAAGCCTCTCCCTCCCTGGCTTCAAGTCAGACAGTTATCATCACAGAACCGATGGTGGCAACAGGCGGAACCTTGGATATGGTCATCACCTTGTTAAAGGAAAAAGGGGTGCAAGAAGGGAAGATCATCATCGCCTGTGTGTGTGCAGCTCCAGAGGGACTGCTTCAGCTTAGTCAAAAATTCCCAGAAATTCAGGTCGTAATGACAGTGCTCGATGAAAAGCTCAATGCTAAGAAATACATCGTCCCTGGGTTAGGCGATTTTGGAGATCGTTTTTTTGGAACAGCGGGCCATCCTGCTTCAGTATCTGATCTTGCAACGAAATAAAGAGGGGAGATACGATGTTTAAATCACTATTAATTGTTTGTATCGTTTCCTTTCATGCGTTACTTGGCGCACTTGATTTTGATGTTGTCGTTGTAGGAACAAGTCCAATTTCTCTGCTAGAGGCTCTCTATCAACATTACACAGGCAACCGCGTCCTTATTCTTGAGTCTTCTGCTGAATGTGGCGGGGCATGGAAAAGTATTTCTGCCTGTGGGATTGCTCATGCGGATTTAGGATGCCACCAACTCGGCAGCGATGCGCGGATGGTTCGTTTTTTAAGCGAGACTGTCGGTTGTCAGATTATCCCTATGGATCATCCCGATAAACCCCCTATTCCTGAGAATTTAGGTGGCAATGGATTTTATTTTGTAAATGGCTGTTATGAAATGATCCATAATCTTGAGCGGATGATTGCAGAAACGGATATTGTTCTGAAATTGAACCAACCCCTTGAGAGTGTCTACGTTGATCCAAATAAACCTATGGCTTTAGTGCGCACGCAAGGGGTTCAATATTCAACTCGAAAGATCCTTGTAACTCCATGCAGTGAAATTAAATTAGAAAACCATCCCACCCTTCCTTTAGAAAGTCAGACAGTTTCTCGAGGAAAGTACTATCATCTTTACTTGTTAATTCAGGACAAGACAGATCCAACATTCTCATATATGACCGGCAGGGGAGAGGGGATTTCTCGGATGATGAATTTAACCCATTTTGTGGGGCTTGATCATACAGGAAAGCAACTGATCGTGCTCCAGGTCCATGGTGAGAGGTATTTTAGCGATGGCGACAAATATCTCCAACATCTGAAGCAGCAGCGGTTAATCGGTTCTGATGCACTTTTACTTGAGACAGAAAGTCATCTCTATGAACAGCCTCATTATAATCAGTCGCTTGTCACTCAAATGCCCAATGGGTTGCAGGTCTTTGAGTTATTGCAAACAGGGGCGATCTATTCAATGTCCAACTATATTACCAAGTGGGAGATGGCAATTATCCCCCATGTTGTGCAAAGAAGCGATTAGTACTCGGTCAAGAAAGTTTTTACACTTTGGACTGACGTGAAAGCTCCCGCGGTTGGACGATCGTAAAGTTAGCTGTGTTCATGAACACAGCTAACTTTACGATCGTTCACC
>CAYWSY010000056.1:0-13109 GCA_964461105.1 uncultured bacterium | reverse complement strand
CTATCCGCACAAGCTTTGCTTGCTTGCACATCACTTCACTTCCACTGTCAAAACATCTTTTACGCTCGTCAAGCGGGCGCTTTTCTTTTCGTCTTTGATCTTGTTTGAGATCCGTATCAGAAAGATGACAATAACATACAAAATGCGGCTAATTTTCCGCAAATGTTTTCCGATTTTTTTTCTGAAACTGGGGGGCAAAAATAGGGTGTTTTACCAAGGAAAATGACTTTTTTTTCATCACCAAAAAAAAGAAGCTATTTCTTATCGAATCAATCGTTCCCAATCCCCATATCGCTCGACAATCTTCCCTTTTCTTACCGACAAGACCAGAACTGCACATCCAACGACTAAATTATTCAGATTTGCTGCATAAGTAGGTTCTGGCCATGCCCATGGAAGGAGCAATAAACTGACCCCTAAAATAATATTCATCAAACGAAGGCTTCGCAACACTTCTGCCATTGAAATAACCGATAGAGCAATGAGCAATGGACCTACGATGAAATTAATGGTGGCTAACACTCCTGTACTACAAAAGATGCTCTGCGAGGCCATGATCCACCCTCCTAAAACTGCCGTTGCTCCTAAATTCCATGGCACTGTAATTCCCCATCCTAGATGTCCTGTTGCTCTACCTACTGGTTTGATCAGGTGAGGATTTTTGAACGGTTCTGCTCCTTTCCATAATACACCCCAAAATGAACGACCCTCAGATATCGACTGCCGCAAGAACTGGATCACTGCAATCAACTCCGCTGCCGTGAAAACGATCATGAGCAACATCAATGCGGCGGTTGCTAAACACCATGCACACCAAGACCCCACAGCAACAGGTTGCAAGATGATTAAAGTGATGCTAGCTGCGCCAACAGGGACGACAAGGATTCCAAAAATGAGAACAAGCCATGGCATTGTATGCCAACGCCGTTGACTCCCCTGCCATCCTAAAACTGACTCCAATGTATAACATACCGCCCCTAGTCCTGCATCGGAAACGGGAAATGACTTAGAAATTTTTGAAGTGATCACGTTTAATGTGCCATCTCCAAAAACAGGATCCCACATCTGATCAATATAGCCGAGTTGATAGGCTGCCATATAACGAGCGCAAAACCAGCACAGCAACGCAAGTCCCACGGTAGGAATTCGGTGACACCATGAGGATGGATTAAATGACCATCCACGTGGACAGTGGGTTGCTTTGGATTTTTGAAGATCAGGTTCGTGATAAAACTGAAAACCAAGAATCATGAGAAGAACGCCTACCAATGTATCATTTACATAAGTCAGAGCAAAAGGGGCCCAAAACATGACGGGGGAGAGCTGTAGCCAGAGACCAACACCTGCAATTGCCCACCCACACCAAGAACGTTGAGGGGCCAATGACAGCAACCCCAAGATGATTAGCAGCATCCCTACGATCAGATCACTGCTATACATGCTCAATGCCTTGTGTGCAAATGTCAACGTAACAGCCAATTGCCACAATCCCAAGCCAACTACAAGCAAAGACCATTGCTTAGTGCGTCCGCCCATGCTCATTTCCTCCGATTCAAACCGCGTGGAGCATGCAGTTTATTTTCATCATACCAAGCTTGTGGATCTCTCTTGAGTTCTGCGATCCATAAGGGAATTGTCTCTTCGACTTTATGTTTAGGCTCCCACCCCAAGTACTTGCGAGCAGCTGTGATATCCAACGAATAATGATCGTCTGCAAAATCAATCATCCACGGTTTAATAAATGATTTTTTCATAAATGGTAGTATTTGCTGCAACCATGCGCCTATCTTCGCAAGCGGCTTGGGAACACTCCAAGTTTTCCACTCTTTTCCATGGCACAATTTTGCCATCAACCGTTGAAGGGAGTCATAGCTCATCGTATTTGGCTCGCCTACTAATAGAGTCAATTCCGGCGGAAGCGTTTTTCTTTTTTCCACACACAATGCAAGGGCATCAATGAGATCATCCATATGGACAAACGAGGCTCCATGAGTAATCTCTCCAGCAAAGACATGCCCTTCAAGTTGATTTTCATAAATGCGCTGAAGCTGATTGGATAGAGGGATCGAGTGACACGCATCATCATAAACACCTGCAATCCTCAAGTTAATCGTGGAAATGTTTCCTCTTTGAGCGCGAATTAAAGCTTCTGTTTCTACTTTTGAGCGGGGATATCCCCAGGCTGTTGTCAAAGGAGAGTCCTCAGTAATTCGCTCTCCTACTTGGCAGGGCTGGTGCACAAGCATCGTACTCGAAAAGATAAACTGCTCCACTTCCATTTCTTGCAGCCCTTTCAGCAACCGCTCTGTTCCTTTAACTGTAATTTTTTCATATTGCCCGCTCCATCGGCTTGCAAACGTATAAAAAGCTGCCAGGTGAATGACTGCAGCAATCTTATTGCCATAATTTTTTCGAACATAATCGAGCCCTTCCTTCACACTTTCATCAGTACCAATATCCACAATGACAAATTCAACGCCAGGAAGATGACCTGCAAGAAATACATCAAAGCCGACGATTGTGAACCCACCTGAAAATCGTTCTGCTGCTTTAAATCCAATCCGTCCACTGCACCCTGTGATCAGGACCACCTGTTTTTCTTGCGCCATACTTCCTCTCCTGCAAGTTTGTAAAATTTTAATTTACATCAACGCGCGATTTTTGCAAGCGATACTGAATAAATTTATTGCAATTTTACAGAAATTAAATTATTCCTTGGAGTAATGAAACACTTATACGAGGCAACGCCATGAAAAAAAATCTAGTTCTTTGTATGTCCGCATCGTGTGCTTTGGCCTTCTGTGATGGCTTTGCACCTATCGACTACGCTCCTTTAGAAGAATTTACTGAAGAGGCCAATTTAATTTCCTTTGCTGATGAAATTGCGGATTTGAATCTTCTTGCAGATAAGGAATATTTTCCTAACCCAGATGGTGGCGCTAGTCTTGGAACAAATCCTGGCGCTCTACCTGCGCAAGCCCAAGATCAATCGATTCCAAATACTGCTCCTGATTTTTTTCCTGAAGGAGATACATCCGCTCCTGGCGACCCATTGCAGGCTCCAAAATTCGAACCTCAAACACCCAAAACCACACCTGACGATGCCTCGCCTTTAAAAAAGTCCGCTCCGATTGACACCCCAGCACAATGAACGCAAATATGGTTTTTATGAAATACACATCATCTATCGTTACAGCTCTATGCATGCTCTCTACATGTGGCTTTGCAGCAGAACGTCAAGCTTCTTTATCTCCAGAGCAAGCTCTGAAGCAATTGATGGACGGTAATCAACGTTTTGTCTCTCGAGAAATCATTCATAAAAACTTTGCTCAGGAAGCAGCCGATCTTAAAGAGGGACAAACCCCATTTGCAGTGATCATTGGCTGCTCTGACTCCCGCGTTCCGCCTGAAATTATCTTTGATCAAGGGCTTGGAGATTTATTCGTTGTCCGGGATGCAGGCAATGTGATTGGTCCGATCGAGCTTGATTCTACACTATTTGCAGTCAAAAAACTCAACACTCCTCTAGTAGTGGTCTTGGGACACGAGAATTGTGGGGCTGTCAATGCAACACTTCTTGGCCAAGCGCATGTCCCTGAACTCTCAAGCATCTTTCCACTGATTGAAAGAGCCATCAAACAATGTACAACCACGAAAGGAGACATCCTTGTTAACGCAATTAAGTGCAACGTTAGAGAAGGCGTTCAAGACTTAACAGCAATACCTGCTATTGCAGAGCTCATCAAAGGCAAAAAATTAAACGTTGTGGGCGCATATTTTGATTTTAATAACGGAAAGGTCACTTTAATTGAATGAGCTCACTCAGTTGCGGGTTGCGCAACAATTGAAGCCTTTTCCCCTGTGGTCATTCTCTTAAACTGCTTTCCTAAAGACAGTACTGAGTAAATCCACGCACAGAGAACTCCACCTAAAATAATTGCGATATAAGGCGCGGAAAGAGCAACGCTTCCCAACATGATGATGAATCCTTGGTACGCAAGAGAAGAACCTGACTTGCCAAGCCCCGATCCGAGACCATCAATTGCCGCTTTCCCTTTAAGCTTGGACTCTGGACCCAAAGGCAAAAATGCAAGCTCCTTAGAAGCATCAAAGACTGAATATTTACACGCTTTGCTCATACAGTTCTGAATCGACCCGCAATATACAGTCATGGCAAATGGAGTTAACCCAAAGAGTGTAGCGGAAACCGCCATCATCGTATCCCCGCAGAACATAAACGCAAAAAAACCAATTCCTAGAGCCATCATAATGGCTGGAGTGATGATGGCAATGAACGTCCATCCTAAGCGCGTCACTAAGATTGAAAAAAACGTTCCCCCAATCGTAGCTAAAATCCCCGTTCCAATGGTGATTTTATTCATATGCTCTAACATTTCATACGGGTCGATAAAATATCTCTTGAGCTGCTCCTTCCATAAAACATCGGTTAAATTAATCGAAATATTATAACCGAGAACAATGATAGCTAAAGGGATGAGATACTTTGAACGCGCTAGATATCTAATACTTTCTCTTAAGGACAATCTTTTAGTCTCTCCCTCTGGAATCTCCTTTAAAGGCTGATCTACAGCAAGATCTGGTGGAAGCACTTTTCGATTAATCCAATAATACACTCCCATTGCAGCAACCCCAAGAATCGCAACAAGGATCATAAGCTGACAAATGGTCTGAGACCAAGGATCCCCCTCACTGGAAAGAAACGAAAAGGAACAGACTTTTGAAAATGTAAGGGCCAAGGACCCTCCCAAAATTGGAGCTACATTTGAACCAATATTCAAAATTCCATAGGTGCGCTTCGCTTCTCCCACTGCCGTAACATCATTGGCAAAACCCCAGTAGAGAATCCCAAAAACAAGAATGGCCCAAAGCTCTGAAATAACATAAAATGAGGTCAGCGACCAATTGCGAATTAATGCGATCATCCCTTTAAAGCCTTCCGGCAACACTAATTGAAGCCAATCTCCTAAACGGTCCAAATGAAGCGCTTGACTGTTTGGATAAATGACAAAGGCAAATAGAATAAAATAGCCAAGCAAGCATGAAATGACGATATAGAAAACATTTTCCTTTTTGAACCACCGGCGCAACCGAGTAAAAAACCAAGTTGCAAAAAAAGCGGCGGGCAGCATTCCCCATACCTTAATAAAAGGGATGACCTCAGCTCCAGAATGCTTAGCTGTCAAAATAATCGTATCCTTAAGATTGCGCAGAATGTTGTAACAGACACACAATAAAAACAGAAGAATGAGCATCGAAAGGACTTTTTTTACCTCGCTCCTATGAACGGGCCAAAAAATGGACCTGAATAAACCGAATTGTTTTTGATCGAAGTGTGTCATAAATATTTGTGCAAATACCTTATTGTATATACGAAATCTCTATTTTTGCCAAGCTCCCTCTCAAATAAAAAATATTTTCCCTCTAAAATCAGCCGTTTTGACCGAATGATTTGATGTATTAAATTATTTACACAGAAAATCCTAGAAATAAATCCCTAAAATCTTCTATTTCATAACGAATAGGGCAAATCAACTTAAGCTACCCCGTAGGAGATCTCATGTCTGCAACAGCCTCTGGTCTTAACCAGCTAAAAAAATGGATTCGCCATGTGATTGGGCCCCTTCTTCTAATCACCTGTTGTCCCCCCATTGTGATGCTTGTCTGGTACACAAACGTCTTTTTAGACGGATCCCTTGGAAATTTATGGACCTTGTTTCAAGATCATGGGATTGTCTCCACCATTTACCATATTTGGGCCCCTGTGTTTTTCGGCAGCGCGACGGCTTGGAAAATCATCGCCATTTTTGCAGCGTTCGAACTTTCTCTCATGAAACTTCTTCCAGGAAGACGTTTTGAAGGACCTGTTACCCCGAAAGGAAATATCCCCGTCTATAAAGCAAACGGAATGCTTGCCTTCCTTACCACAATCTGCTTATTTCACCTGTGTTCTCACACATTTAACTTATTTTCCCCCACAATTATCTATGACCACTTCGGGGAATTACTTGGAGCTCTGAATGTATTTAGTTTGGTTTTTTGCTTTTTCCTCTATCTCAAAGGAAGATATAAACCCTCTTCGACCGATTCTGGAAAAACAGGAGATGCGATCTTTGACTATTTTTGGGGAATGGAACTCTATCCTCGCATCTTCGGATGGGACGTTAAAATGTTCACGAACTGCCGTTTTGGCATGATGGGATGGGGCCTCATTCTCCTTTCCTATGCAGCTAAACAAACACAACTCTATGGTTTAACTGATGCAATGCTCGTTGGTGTTTCTCTCCAACTGATTTATATTGCAAAATTTTTCTGGTGGGAAACTGGATACCTTCGTTCAATGGATATCATGCATGATCGAGCTGGATTTTGCATCTGCTGGGGCTGCATGGTCTGGCTTCCCTGCATCTATACCTCCCCTACCCTCTACTTAGTGAACCATCCGCACCAGCTCGGCACTCCTTTGGCCTTATTTATCTTTATTGTCGGGGCAGCATGCATATTTATTAACTATCTCGCTGACAGACAAAGGCAATTTGTGCGTCTTAAAAATGGAGATTGCACCATTTGGAAGAAAAAACCTGAGCTCATCTTTGCCAACTACAAAACAGATTGGGGTGAAGAGCGCCAAAGTCTTCTTCTAGTTTCAGGTTGGTGGGGAATCTCTCGGCACTTCCATTATATTCCTGAAATCCTCGGTGCATTTTGCTGGAGTGTTCCTGCCCTTTTCGTTCATTTCCTTCCTTATTTCTATCTTGTTTTCCTCGTTTTGCTATTGCTCGACCGTGCATTTCGCCAAGAGAGAAGATGCTCTATAAAATATGGAAACGATTGGAAGAAATACTGCGAAAAAGTCCCTTTTCGTCTCATTCCATTTTTGTATTAGGCTTCAAGTCTCCCCTGAAGCTCCTTATCCTAAAAGGAGCTTCATTTTTTTTCTTGCTCAACAGGTTGATTACCTTTACAATTTCTTTATAAAATCAATCGACCTGAGGAGAATACAATGTCACATTCTGTCCAACCATCTAATCGCCTGATCGCTACCGGAATCTTATCCATCGATACTGCAATTCATAGTCTTGCTGGGGCTGCTGCTGCATCAGTTGCTGCAGTCCAAGCTCCCGTGGGAGCTCTTTTTGGAGGAACTTATTTCGTTGTCTCCCATCTTGTAAATTATGGTTATAGCATGATCGAAAAAACATCGATCTACCCCTTGAACCCGAACGGAACTATTGGAAAATTATTAAAATTGGGACTCACCGTAATTGCTGGAATTGGGGCTTCTGTTTTAGTCTTTTCTCTTATTGAGCTTCCCCTTGCCGCCTCTGCCGTGGCCGTCCTTGGCGCTTCCATGTTTGGAACAAGCTTGCTTGTAGCCATGTTCATGACAGGGAGCCATCATATCAAAAATGTAGCTATTGGGACGAAATTCTTTCTTCCTTAAACTACTCGATCCTTCCAGAGAAAAGCCAAAACCCTGTATACTTTGGGCGTTGTTCATTTTTTTGAAAAATTATTGCTGGATTTATCTATGATTGGTTGCTCTTCCTCTACTGATACAAACACCTCAACCGTTTCATCTACACCCCTTATCCTCATTCTATTAGGGCCTCCAGGAGCTGGCAAAGGAACTCAAGCCGACAAACTAAAAGAAAAACTTTCCATTCCCCACCTGTCAACAGGAGAACTCCTCCGTGACCATACAAAAAGACAGACTTCTCTTGGAATCCAGGCAAAAGTCTTTATGGATAAAGGGCAACTTGTTCCAGATCCGCTGATTCTCGATATGCTTTTTGATCGCGTCTCGCTACAAGATTGCAAACGGGGATACATTCTAGATGGATTTCCAAGGACATTGCCACAAGCTGAAGCTCTACAAAGCCGGCTGAAAGGGATTGCACAACCCATTGTCATTAACTTGAGTCTCTCTGATGAGATCATCATTGAACGACTGACCAAGCGCGTTGTCTGTGAGACATGCGGAACTCCTTTTCACCTCATCTACTCCCCTCCCAAACAAGCCGGGGTCTGCGATCGCTGCCAAGGAACTCTGATTCAACGCAGCGATGATTCTGAAGCAGTCATCAACAAACGCCTTCTTGTCTACAAAGAGCAAACAGCACCGCTCATTGCTTTTTACTCTGCGCAAGGATTGCTTCACACTGTTAACTGCGCCCGAAACAAAGATGAAATCTTTGCCGATATCATCTCTTACCTTCCCGCTGCAAAGTAGCTTGCAATCACATTTGCTATAAGGCCACTCCAACCCGTTTGGTGAGATGCCCCAAGCCCCCTCCCTAAATCTCCGTGGTAATGCTCATAGAAAAGAAGCAGATCCTTCCAGTAAGGATCTTTCTGAAAAAGAGCATTGTCTCCTAAAGCGGGTCTTGACGCCTGAGCATTTGGACGAAACAAATCGATCAACCTTCCTTTAAGAGAGCGAATCATCTCATCTAAAGAAATAGACACACCGCAAACTTCCACTACAAAATTTGCCCCCAACTGCCTGATGCAACGTCTCTAAAGCAGAGACAAATAGATAGTTGGTTGGAAACCAGATCGGTCCGCGCCAGTTTGAATTGCCCCCTTTAATTTTTTCTAGCGATTCTGCAGGCTCATATCCCACTACATTTCCATGAAAATAAAACGGATTTTTCTCATGGTATTTAGAAATGCTTCGCAGCCCAAATGGCGACAAAAATTCATCTGGATTCCAAGCATACTGCAAAAGCCTCTTCATCTGATCTAATGTCATGAGTGAAAAGAGATATCGCTTGGTTCCATCCATAGAAATTTCTGTGATCGCACGTCCTAAGAGTTTGCAATGATGATTTAAAAATAACATAAAATGTTTGTAAAAATGGGGATAGGACTGCAATTCTTTCTCTTCAAAAAAATCAAGCGCAAATAAAGGAATCAATCCAACAAAAGAGCGCACTTTAAGCCGATCGTGTTTGCCATTGGGGCGCAAGATCACATCGTAAAAAAAACCATCTTGCTCATCCCACAAATCCATCGGGCGAGATTGACTCGATTCCATTGCCCAAGCAATTTGGACAAAATGCTCAAAGTAAACCAATGCGACAGATTGAAATAGAGGCTTTGTTTTACTCAGTTCTAAAGCAATTTTCATCATTGACAATGCAAAAAAGCCCATCCACCCAGTGGCATCCGATTGCTCGAAAAAGCCCCCTTCTGCAAGTGGTTTGCTCCGATCGATAATAGAAATGTTATCAAGTCCTAAAAACCCTCCTTCAAAAACATTATTACCCAACCGATCAACCTTATTCACCCACCATCCAAAATTGTTCATCAACTTTAAGAAACAAACCTCAAGAAAATCATGATCTCCGCTTCCACTCTGTTTCTTTTCTTGAGAGTAAATTTCCCATAATGCCCACGCTTGAACTGGAGGATTTGTATCAGAAAATCCCCATTCATAAGCAGGAACTTGCCCATTGGGATGTTGAAAAAGATGGGAGAAAAAGTTTTTAAGCTGTTTTTTTGCAAATGGGAGATCGATGAGAGAAAATACAACAGCATGAAAGGAGCAGTCCCACGACGCAAACCAAGGGTATTCCCACTTATCTGGCATACAAATGATGTGATTGGTATGCAGATGAGTCCAATGCGCATTGCGCATCTGATATCGGGCTTGAGGAGGAGGCTCCTTAGGATTATCCCCTTCTAACCAAGCGCGCACGTCGTAGTAATAAAATTGAGTCCCCCAACACATCCCTGCGTAGGCTTGTCGTTGAATCTTACGCGCTTCATCTGGCATTTCTGGAGTGTGAAGTGCTCCATAAAATTCATCAGCTTCTTTTTTCCGAAGCTCTATTATTGCATCAACATCTAACAATGGATTTTGTTGCATCTCAGGTGTAAGTCGCAGCCGAATTACATGGAAACCCTGCGCCACTATCGAGAGTTCTGCATAATGAAAACTTGCCTTTGTCCCTGTTTGTGAAGGATTGAGGCAATTCTCTTTACCAATGATGGCTCGATGAAAAGCATCTTTGACATAAGGGGTACGATTCTTTCCCTGAGCTCCCCAAAGCAACTCATTGTTTGTTTCATTGTTCGTGAATAACAGTGCTGTTGCAGGATCTCCATACAAATAAAGAGGGGGAATCCTATACTCAAAACTGATCCAATCGGGAGGAGGGAGAACACTTGGATCTGCATAAAGACTCATAAACTCATTTGAGCAATTTCCGATTCGTATTTCGGGAATCGCAGCTTCTTCTGGATTCCATGACCAGCGATTCCGAAACCAAAGCTGAGGAAGCACGTGCAGAGACGCTGCTTGCGGGCCTCGATTGAAAATTTCAATCCGGATACATGTATCCTCTGGTCCTGCCTTGGCATATTCAACCACGATATCAAAATAGCGCCCCTCATCAAAAATGCCCGTGTCGACAAGTTCATATTCTCGATCGTGCGTCCCTCTTTTTTGATTCTCTTCTTTAAGTTTTTGATAAGGAAATTCAGCATGAGGGTATTTATAGAGAAATTTCATATAGGAATGGGTCGGAGTGGCATCTAAGTAATAGAAATACTCTTTTAGATCCTCTCCATGATTCCCTTCATTTGGAGTCAGTCCATAATGACGCTCTTTTAAAATCGGATCCTTCCCATTCCAAAATGCCAACCCAAAAACAATGGTCTGCATCTGATCGCACCAGCCCGCAATGGCATCTTCCCCCCAACGATAAGCGCGCGACCTTGCCATATCATGAGGAAAATAGTCCCAAGCATCGCCATCAGCGCTGTAATCTTCACGAACTGAACCCCATTGCCTTTCAGAAACAAAAGCGCCCCATTTTCTCCAAATAGGAACCTTCATCTCTAAAGAGTCATTAACTCGCTTTTCCTCATGGGTGCGCTCACGCGGGGCGTTTGTTTGTGACATAATGGACAAGCCCCCCTAAAATTACACATATTGATCCAATCAATGTTAACCTTCCCGGAAGATTGCCGTAGATAATCCAGTCCAAGATTCCAGAAAATAAAACAGAAAAATATAGAAAAGGAGCGAGAACGGACGGGCGTCCATGCTTAAAAGCCATTCCACGAAAACTCTGATTAAAAATGCTCACAACGGATAGAGCAAACAAATAAATATAAAACGCACGATCCAAGTTCGCAAGTGCTTCAGTCTCTCTAATGATTTGATGTTCAAAAACACTTGAAATCAGATAGATGGCTAAACTAAAAATCGAAGCTAAAAAGTAGTAATAAAAAACATTTACTTCAGTCTTTTCCCGATCTGATTGAAGCCCAAAGAGAAACTGCGACGCACCTTGTGCAAAAGCCGCAACTAAGCCAATCACACTAATCCATGCAATGATCCCCTGATCTGGGTGTAAAATCAATAAAATCCCAATGAAAGAGATCAACATACTCACTAAAGTGATCTTCCGTATCCGATGACGCAAAATCAGCTTGTCAAACAAAGGAATAAATAACGGTGCCGTATTTTGAAGTACAGTTGCATCAAATAACGACTTCTGCGTCAAATAGTAGAAGATTCCATATTGATAGATCAGCACGCAAAAGATTCTGACAAGATGAAGTTTTAAGTTGTTCATAGGAAACAGTTCTTTCCAAGAACCTTGAACCCCAAGATACCCTAGAATAAGGCCTAACGGGATCAAAAAACGCAAAAATGCCAAAAGAAAAAAATCAATAGCCTCGTTGCTGAGCTTAATGAATAAGGTAAAGAAAGAAAGACATGCTGCAGAGAGCAACATGAAAAAAATCCCCTTTTCAAACTGAGACTTATAGACCTGCATTAATGGCCTCCTTTTGCTCACCATATTAAAAATAAGTTTTACAATCAACTGCGGACGAAAGATAAATCTTTCAGTTCTCAATTTCCTCCCATTTAGGTAGCATAGAGGACATCTTATGTCTAAAAAAACAATTGTAATTATTGGAGGTGGTGCTGCAGGGATATTTGCAGCCATTCGAGCCTCTACTCTGAACCCCCAAGCCCAGGTCATCCTTCTTGAAAGGACGCGGCAATTGCTTGCCAAGGTCCGCATTTCCGGGGGCGGCCGATGCAATGTCACGCACGCAGCCTTCGATCCCAAGGTTCTCGTTGGCAATTATCCACGTGGACATAAAGAGCTACTTGGCCCCTTTCATCAGTTTCAACCTCGCGATACAGTCCAATGGTTTTTAGAGCGAGGGGTAAAGCTTAAAACTGAAGAAGACGGCCGCATGTTTCCAATCACTGACTCATCAGAAACCATCATTGAATGCCTCATGCGAGAAGCGAGATCCCATCATGTAGACATTCGCACAGAACAAAAAATTACCAGTGTCCTGAAAACAGAGATTGGATTTGAGATCCATTTTGAAACAGGAGTCTCCTTAGCTTGCAGTGCACTTCTTCTCGCAACTGGAAGCAGCCCTCAAGGGCATGGCTTTGCCCAGACACTAGGCCATACAATTACCCTCCTCGTCCCCTCGCTATTTACATTTAACGTTCCCTCTTCCCCCCTTCTTGACTTAAGTGGCATCTCTCTTCTTGATGCCGAACTCTCACTTCCAGAAATTCAATCAAGGCAACGAGGACCTCTACTCTTAACACACTTTGGGTTTAGTGGACCTGCAGCGCTTAAATTATCTGCATGGAATGCACGTGAGTTGCATGCCTGCAATTACCGCACACAGCTGTCAATTCATTGGGCTCCCACCTATTCGAAACAGGAGATTTTATCTCAGCTCATCCAATTGAAAAAAACAAAACCCCATAAATTTCTCGAGAATGAAGTTCTCTTTTCCCTTCCCTCTAATCTCTGGAAACGCCTCATCCGCTTAAGCTTGATTCCAGAACGGACACCCCTTTCTCATCTTTCCAACCAACATTTGAACCATTTAACGGACACCCTTGCTCAAAGCAATTTTCAAGTAGAGGGCAAAACGACCAATAAACAAGAGTTCGTTACCTGCGGGGGAGTCCATTTAAAAGAGATCGATTTCAAAACCATGCAAAGCCGCTGCACACCTAGACTCTATTTTGCTGGGGAATGTCTTGATATTGACGGCGTTACCGGTGGGTTTAATTTCCAAAACGCTTGGAC
>CAYWSY010000055.1:0-13237 GCA_964461105.1 uncultured bacterium | reverse complement strand
TCTGGCTCTGGTAAAACCTAGTCTTTTGAATTTACAGAAACGATGTTACACTACCTAAATCGTGAATTGTGTAGTTTGTCGGATCGCCACTGGGATTGTTTTTTATGCCAGCCTCCCAAGCGGCTTGATTTGAAGCAATTACATCGTCCCACATGCCTAGAGCAAGAAAAATATGAGATGGCATATGTAGTGCATGGGATGCATCAGGGGCTATTTGTGCATAAATTCGCGCTGCTCTAAGCCCTAGTGGTGCATGGATAGGATCATCGTAGGAATGTATCGCATAATGTAAAGCCCCCGGGTGTTTTGGATTGTCTTGAGATATTTCTTCAACAATAGCAGCGGCTTGCATGTAGGTTTGAAAATCTCGTGTACCTTCCGTTAATCCGAGTAATGCCAATGCGTAAAATGCTGCGATTTCATCGTCATTGGGATATTGACGATAGAGTTTGCGCATCGACTCTGTATATGCAGCATCTCGCTCTAATTTACTGCCTTTTCCGAAAAGTAAATTGATAGCCTGGATAAAACCTTTTTCTTTTTCTGTTTTTGCTCTCTCAACACGTTCTGTATCTGTTGGCGCAAGCTTCGCTAATACTTTTCTGGCTTCAGAGAGATTTTGTTCATTCCATACGGGATAATTGTAAGTCATTGCTTCGCCCCAATAAGCCAAGGCAAAGGTAGAATCTGCCTTTTCTGCCTGTTGAAAAGCAGCACGTGCTTGCTCATATTCGAAGTTATGTAGGAATAACACTCCATTGATGAAGTGGGTCTCTGCTGCTTGATTGGCTGAAGTTGGAAAATAAATTTTTCCAAGGTCAGCTTCTTTTGCTTCCCGCGCATCATGAGAGAATGCATTGATGTTCAAAAATAATAAGATCGCTACAAATCGAATCTTCAATTTTTATGCTATTCCTATTTATTTTTGAAATATTTTAATATTTTAATTAGAATTGTTGTTTGAATAATTGACGAAGCGACGAGTATTAGAAAAAGTATTCCACACCACATCATTCCACCGCTCATCATATCCATCTGCATGGAACCATCCATAGAGAATCCTCCTTTTTCATAACTTTAATGGCATCCTTTATGGGTATCATCATGGTCTTTATTTTTGTTTCGCTTTCTAAAAATAGAACCACCACAACATCCGAGCATACAAAAAGCGAGCACAAGAATTATAATAATGACTGTCCAATCCATAAACTTCTTCTCCTCGGAGAGGTGGCAGATTTCAGTTGTCCCTATTTCTACCATCTATTGTTTATTATAATTTTTGTCTATTTAATCTAAGTGCGTTCCAAACAACTGACACGGAGCTAAATGCCATCGCAGCACTCGCAATGATCGGACTTAGAAGTAACCCAAAGAAGGGATACAAAATCCCAGCAGCAATAGGAACGCCTAAGACGTTATAAATGAATGCAAAAAGAAGATTTTGACGGATGTTACGCACAGTTGCGATGCCTAATTTCCTAGCACGTGCGATACCTCGAAGATCTCCCTTAATTATGGTCACCCCGGCACTTTCTATTGCAACATCTGTACCGGTTCCCATGGCGATTCCAACGTGGGCTTGTGCAAGCGCAGGAGCGTCATTGATCCCATCTCCGGCCATGGCAACAATGTGACCTTGTTCTTGGAGTTTTTTTACAATTTTGCCTTTATCTTCTGGAAGTACTTCTGCCTCGATTTCATCAATTCCCAAAGCTTTCCCTATCGCCATTGCTGTGATGCGATGATCCCCTGTCAGCATGACAATGCGTATTTTTTCATTATGAAGCATTCGAATCGCTTCAGAGGTTGTTTCTTTGACAACATCAGAGGCTGCTAATAGCCCTACAGCTTTCCCATCTAAGGCGAGATATAGAACCGTTTGTCCTTCGTTACGTAAAGCTTCTGCTTTTTCAATCAGTTGACCTAAGGCAATCCCTTGATCTGCCATAAGTTTTTGGTTGCCGATTGCAACAGTTTTACCTTCAATTTTCCCTATCACTCCCCTTCCCGTTAGAGATTGAAAATCTTGCACTTGAAGAAAGGATAGTCCTTTTTCTTTTGCCTTGGAAACAATAGCTAAAGAAAGAGGATGCTCACTGAGTGACTCTAAACTCGCACTTAACTGAAGAAGTCTATCTTCTTGTTCCCCTTCCAAAGCAAAAACCTGATTGAGATGAATTTTTCCTTCCGTCAGAGTTCCTGTTTTATCTATAACGACCGTATCTACTTTTGCCAAAATTTCAAGGGCTTCTGCGTTTTTGATCAATACCCCTGCTAAAGCACCTTTGCCTACGCCCACCATAATGGACATGGGAGTGGCTAGGCCAAGCGCGCATGGGCAGGCGATAATAAGAACTGCTACTGCGGCGATCAGCCCATATGCAAAAGAAGGCGGAGGTCCAAAAAATCCCCAAATAAAAAAAGAGACAATCGCAACAAAGACTACGACTGGTACAAAATACCCGGAAATTGTATCAGCCAATTTTTGAATAGGGGCTCTGCTGCCTTGAGCTTCACTTACCATGTGGACAATACGGGCAAGTAAAGTGTCACTCCCTACTCGTTCCGCTTGCATGATGAAACTTCCAGTACCGTTTAAAGTAGCGCCTGTGACTTTATCTCCGTTTACTTTTTCTACAGGGACTGATTCCCCTGTAATCATTGACTCATCTATAACACTTTGCCCTTCGATAAGAACACCGTCAACTGGGATCTTTTCACCTGGACGAACGCGTAACTTGTCTCCTTTTTTTATATCCTCTAATGGAACCGCCTGTTCTTGGCCGTTTTCTAAAATAACTGTCGCCGTTTTCGGAGCTAAACTGAGTAGCTGTTTGATGGCATTGCTTGTCTTTGCTCTGGCTCTTAGTTCAAGCACTTGCCCGAGGATTACAAGAACAGTAATGACTGTTGCTGCTTCAAAATAGAGAGCCACTCTGTCTCCTTGAGGACGAAAAGAAGAAGGAAAAATGGATGGAAAAATCGCTGCTATTAGGCTATAAAAATAAGCCGCCCCTATTCCTAAAGCGATTAGAGTAAACATGTTTAACTTGAGAGTAACAATTGATTTCCACCCTCTTTGGAAGAAGGGAAACCCAGCCCATAAAACAACCGGCGTGGCAAGCACTGTTTGAATCAGGGCATAGGATTTATAAGAAATAAATCCATCAATTAGAGTCGCCTCTAAGACGACAAGGGCAATAATAGGGAGCGTTAATAATGCCCCTATCCAAAGTCTTTTTGTCATATTTTTTAATTCAGGATCTTCTTCATTTTCGGATGCAATGGTCGGTTCCAAATTCATGCCACAAATGGGACATTGACCCGGATTTGGCTGCCGGATTTGTGGATGCATGGGACATGTATATTCTTTTTGATTGGCCATTAACGATTTCCTTCTTGCAAGTCTTATAGAGGAGGGTGCATATGGTACGGTCCAAATGTCATTCCGCCTCCTAAATAACCTGTGATATTCACTAACAGGAACAAAATAAATAGACTCACATAGTAAAGCTTACTGATTCCTAATCGTTCCCGTATAAAAGCTACAAAAATTGCAAAGATAGTTGTCAAGATTCCAGCCCACATATGCCACCAGATAAAATCAGCTAGCAGACCGCTATAAGAGGTTGTGTAGCTATAGATGAGGCCTAACAAGGCTGTGGGAATTGCTAGAACGGCTGCAGCAATGATCATGAACCGAGAAGCGTAATCAAAAATTGGCCTTTGAAACCATGCAAGTAAAATCTCAGAAATGCTTGTCATTATGATTAGAGCGATAGGAAAGTGTAAAAGAATGAAATGGAAACTACCAATCCATTGCGTCCAGCTTAATGGCCTTCCTCCTAAATGTTTAGGAGGGGGTTGAGACTCTGGCGAGGGATTGACCATTTCTTGTTTATTTTTATTTACTTCAGTATTTTGGTGTCCTTCATGACCAAAAAGAAATGTAAAACATAACAAACACAATAGACACAAAATTAGATGTTTGTTCATTTAGTGACCCATATGTTGCATATTATTCATATTTGACGGGTCATCCATGTTTTGTGGGGACATGTCTTTCATTTTCTCCATCCCATGCATATGTCCTCCCATGCTGTCTTCAGGCTTGCTTTGCATCCAGTTTGTTGCTTCTTGTTGTGGCTGCCTTTTCTCTTCTTCTTGGCTCAGCCAACTTATATCACTCGTATTAGGTTCATGATCTTGTATGTTCATATGTTCCATGCCGCGAATATCTTGAGGTACTGTGTCGATATTAACAGGTTCTGCCACAGTCCCTAAAGGATGTTGATACCAACCTGGATCCACATAGCTCGTTAAATTATTTCTAACTTTAAAGACAGTGAACATGCCTCCCATCTCAATCACGCCAAAAGGACCGGGATTGCCAATAGGAGACATATTGGGTGGATATTTCATCTTTATGCCCATATCCATCATTTTATTAGTCCCATACATCTCAAACATATCTCCCATGCCATTGATATTCATTAAGCCCATAAAATCGGGGAAAAACAGCTTAATTCTTTCCTCTATCCCCTGTTTGTTAATTCCCGTTAAGTTAGGCAAGTCGTGTTGCATTTGGTTCATAACGTGATGCGATTTATGGCAATGAAAAGCCCAATCTCCTGGATTATCCGCGATGAGCTCAATATCTCTTGTTTCTCCAGGAGCAACGCTGATTGTGACTTCTGTGTATTGAGCTGAGCGAGCCAGTCTTTGCGCCCCTTTCCTTGTGACTAAAAATTCATGCCCATGTAAGTGGATAGGATGGCTATTCATCATGACATTGGCTAGTCGGATGCGTACGCGCTCCCCTGTTTTAACGACTAGAGACTCGATCTTTGGATAAAGAACACTGTTGAAAGTAAAGATGTTAAAGTCGAGCATCTCAAAAGGAATGGGTGTTTTAGCGCCCATGGGTATGCGCCACTCATGCAAGAAAATAGCAAAATCCCGATCAATAGGAGGATCTTCCCCTCCTTTGGGATGTATAATGAAAAATCCCATCATACCCAAAGCCACCTGAGTCATTTCATCAGAATGCGGGTGATACATGAAAGTTCCATGTTGCTTGAGAGTAAACTCATATTTGAATGTTTGACCAGGTTGAATAGCTTGTTGGTTGAGTCCAGCTACTCCATCCATTCCATTGGGAAGAATAATTCCATGCCAGTGAACAGAAGTGGGTTCATTCAATTTATTGGTTACAAAAATTCGTACTTTTTCGCCTTCAATAGCTTCGATAGTGGGTCCAGGACTGGAGCCGTTATATCCCCAACAGTTAACCCAAAATCCTGGAGCAAATTCTCTGCGAATGGGTTCAGCTATCAAATGAAAGACTTTCACATCTCCATCCATCGTCCAAGGCAAAGAGCCGACATTAGGTGTAATGACAGAAGGATGTCTCTTGCTTTTTGAAACAACTTGATCTTTATTTTTAATGGCTTCTTTTTTTCGATTTTCTTGCTTTGGTTGATCATTCATTGGTATCTGTGAATGGTCCATTCCTTGCATTTGAGCATTGTTTTTCTCTTGCATGGATTCCCTGGAAGGCTGGCTAGAGCGATCTATTTTGGAATTAGGAGAATGCGTACTATGATCGTTTTGGGCGTACAGAGAAAAAGTGATAAGAAAAGCTATAAAGGTCGTGTAGATTTTCATTCCACGGCTCCTTCATTGCAATACAACGGGGCCGGTTCATTTTCATAGGAGAAAATCTTGTAAAGTTTTCCTCCCAAAGCCCTATCAAGTTGAACTCTTGCCATCCAGTAATTGCGCAAGGATAGGATATAATTGCTATAAGCTTGCAGTTCTTGCCGTTTATTTTCTAAAAGGCGATCAATTCCAAGCCCCATGACATTATAAAGCTCTTCAGAATATGCTAAGATTTTGCCCTGCAAAGGGATGATTTGATCTCTATAGTCATTAATAACGCCTAAGTTATTTATGAGAAGTTTATGGGCTTCCCTTACTTCAGACAGAATTCGAATTTCTAATGTAGCTAACTCATCTTGAGCTTGTCTTAATTCTGCGTGGAGACGAAGACGTGCGGCCTGACCATAGTTAAAAATAGGAATTTCACCTGAAAAAGCAGGGCCGAGAGTGTTAAGTCCATCAGAATCTCTTTCCCCGCCTATTCCAATGCGTCCATTTGTGTAAACCCACCATTGTTTAATTCCTAATTTACGACTTAAACGAAGGACTTCAAAACGAGCTACTTGTAAATCTAGTCGTTCTCTGAAAGCCACACATTCGAGACGCTCAACAGGTAGTCCTTGATAATCAATTTCTGGTAAATCGTTTGGAATGGTCCACTGAATATCCCCACAGAACCCAAGCAGTTTATTGAGCCTTTCTTTTAAACGGATGATTTCGTTCTGAATCCTTGCGATTTCTAATTTTGCTTCTAGGAATCTAGATTGAACTTGTTGAAAATCAAGGCTATTAATATTAGCAATGTTTTTTTGCCTGGAAGCAATTTCACTATGAATACTAGTTAGCTCGACAATGGATCGAGTATATCTAAGTTCTTGCTGAGCAGCTTGTAATTCGTAGTATGTTTGTTCAACCTCAAACGCCAAATCTAAAACTTCATTTGTTACTCTCAGTGTTGTTTGCTCAAGCTCTGCTTTGGCAACTTTTACACGAAGGGGAATAAGAAAAAGATCTATAAAGCTTGCTACGATTGAATATTCGATGTCTGGCACAAATTTTTTTTTGTCAGGGTAGCGAACGACAATATCAAAGATTGGATTGGAAAATAGTCCTGCTTCGACCAAATCAGCCTGAGAAATTCCAATCTCTTCGAATATTGCTTGAGTATGAGGATTGTTGAGCAAAGCAATCTGAACGGCTGCATCGACGGTCAATTCTTGTTGAAGAAGGCTATGAATTCTGCATTCTACTTGTTCATCTTTCAGGGATCCTTTATCCCAATGAACAGTTTTATCAAGGCGCCGTTCGATAGCTGACGAAACGTACAGGTCATCGGATCTTTGTATTTTTGTGCAGCCAGAAACGAAGCATAAAATCACTGTCGACATCAGTACGGAGTAAAATCTCCTCATCAAAAAACCTCGTTCTTTTTAGAATGCGCAAAGCAGGACCCTAAGCGTTTACTGTTAACATATACACTTTACCTTTGCAATACAAATACACAGACGATAAGAGCAAAAAGTTATCCGGGAATTTTTGATAGGAATAGAAACGAAGGACAGACAAATTCTTCAAGACATCGACTAAAATGAGGACGACATTCGAGCTGTCGAATATATATCATCGGGATAGCTGAAGTCGCCAAAGAGCTCTTGTTATAGATACGGAAACTGCTGAGTTTCTTCCTTTGAAGGACTCATGCAGTGGTTTTTGTACTGGACTGGCTTTTTTTCAATTTCATCATCTTTGTTCTTAGTTATGCTGTAGGCGATCGCAATCGCCTGCTTGCGCCTATATCCCTCCCCTATCAGCTTTTTGATATTGGAATGGATGCTTGCTTCGCTGCTTCCCTTGATCAATGGCATGATGTCCTCCTTTTCAAATAAGAATCATTATATTTGAGTTTAGGGGAAAACGGTATCAATTCTTGCGAAAGAACTTATTCTTTTCTTTGAGAGTTCCAGAAAACGTTGAACACAATCCTTAATGACAGACACCATGCATACACGGCAAACGCGGTCTCGAAATCCCTGTCCTCAAGCAGTCCATGGGCTAAATGATGGCGGAAATTCGGCCCTCGGCTCTCGCAGAACATGGCCTGCATTTCAAAAATCAGATCTTCTCCGAAAATAAGGAGAGCCTGAGGTCTTTTCAACAAATTGCCTAGATTGACCTCGACTTCTATTCCATCGCGGTCGAGATCTGTCGTGACTGCTCCAGTTGCTTTCAAATGGTAGCGGACCATGTTTTCTATTTGAGGAACAAGTCTATGGATTGCTGAATCGAAATCTAGGTCATAGCCGTAGAAGAGGGCTTTTGCGAAAGCTAAAGCGCGCTCGGGAGGAACAATCGATGATTCTCTGCAGATCGATTCGAAATCTCGAAGCTGAAGCCTGTGTTCCATCAGCATTGTCTTCAAAGCAGGGATTGTCCGTCCGGCGACAGCTGTGCAAATGTCCAGGTAATAAGTTTGCAGCATTTCTTTCCAGACCGCTTGTTCATATTCATCGGAGCCTTTGGAGGCAACTGCAATGCCTGGATTCGGACACCATGTCAGTAATATCTATACAGAGAGTGGAGACGAGGGTCATGCTCTCCGCAGCTGATTTTCCTACTTCCCCTAGATGGGACTGCATTTGCTGCAGCTTGCCTTCTTCCATTCCAACAGAAGCCCTGTGTTTATTCGGAATGGCTCGATAAACTTGGATGGCTTTTTCAAGAGCGTTAGAAGCTCCAATAAAATCGCCGGCTGTTTCTTTCAAAGCTGCTTCGGCTGCATCCACACAAGCATAGTAAAAGCAGAAGGAAAGACGACAATTTTAGACGCATCAAAACAGCCTATTTTTTCCAATGACTGTACTCTAAATAAATGACTAAACATAGATCAATCTAAAAATGAAAAAATTTCTGTGTGTATTTTTCCGCTCTTGACTTTCAGCTTGTGTAAATTTTGAATAATCGATTTTTTTAGACCTTGAGGACCGCATATATAAAAGGACTTCTCTTTTATATTTTCACTACACAATGCATGGATTTTTTCCTGATCGAGATGACCTGTCCCTCCCTTCCAACTCACTGATGGGTTGCTTAAAATATGCACTATTTTTAATTTAGGATATCCGTTCTCCCTGATCTCTTCGAGTTCTTTGCGAAAAAGAATATCTCCTTCTTCCTTATTTGCATATAACAGGAGAACAGGAAATGTTTTATGCGTATCGCGCATATGCCTAAGCATGCTTATGAATGGAGTGATGCCAATGCCACCAGCTATAAACACAAAGTCTTTTTCCTTTGGATAAAGGACATAGGAAAAACGTCCAAAGGCTCCATGCAGAGTCGCGGTATCACCGAGTTGTGTTTGACCAATAGTTGCAGTAAAGTCTCCTGACTCCTTAATAGTTGAGCTGATATATTTTTCTTCTGTAGGTGAAGAAGAAATGGTCCAATGATGCTCCTCTTCCGGCAAATTACGACCTCTATGAAAAGTTATAAAATGAAATTGACCTGGTGAGTAATTGAATTTTTTTCTACCACTTGGAGGACTTAGTTTGATAGTCCATACAGTTTTCGACTCTTGCAGCACTTCAACTACCTGATAGAGATGCTGCCTTAACAACAAAGGGCGTAAATACCTATGAAAGACAAAAAGAAAAATTGTCCCTAGAAATAGAACCATCCAGACCCCTTGCAGCAGAGAATTGTTTTGAATATCACTGCCCACAAACCAGCTATGAATATATGCGAACGTAAGAATGCTGAGGCCTAATATATTGTGAAAAATGCGCCAAGTTTCAAATTTAATCTTAAGTTTTGACTGGAAAACACTTATAAATATATTAATAATCAGTAATATAAGAGCTGCACGCCCAAGCCAAATATGCCATGAAATATCGAGTCCTATAAGAAGTTGCCAGTCATTGCTCGCTATGGACAAAAGCACAGGATGAAAGATAATCAAACCAGTCGCAAAAACAGCAGTGTATCTGTGAAAGCGAATGAGAGAATCCAAGCCAAAGGCATTACATACCCACTTAAAGCGTCCCGCCAAAATAACCTGAAATGTAAAGATCATAAGGGCCATCAAAGCAAAGCTGATTGCGACTTCATGAATGAGCGGGTGTTCTAGACGTTGGTGCTGATGCCCTTCATCATGGCTAAGCAAAACGATCATGACAGGAGAAAAAATACCTGCGATGTAAAGAAAAATGTATCCGATCTGTCTTATTAACATTGCCGTTCCTCCACCGCAAAGATAACTGTTTTAGCTTAGCTTGCAATTTAATTTTTAAAAACGGGGGAAGCATCCATTTAAAAAAATCACTCAGTTTCTTCAACTGCTACTTTTTTGTTTATCTCGCTCAAAGGATTCATTTGTTGGGCAATAGGTTTGGAACTTGTTTTAACGGACCAAAGCGGAATCATTAAAGCAATAGAGACTAATCCACAACCAATTAAGATAGCAAAAAAGCCATCCCAACCCCATGTATCTGTAAGAACGCCAAGGGGTCCTCCAGCTACGGCTGCACCGAGATAAGCAAAGCATCCTGCAAAACCACTAGCAGTAGCAGTCGCTTTTTTGTCAGGAAGTTCCGCTGCCACCATACCGATTAACATCTGTGGGCCAAAGATGAAAAATCCGATGAAAAAGATGAGGATGGTATCCAGAAAGAGCCAATTAACCCCATTCCAATGCATGGCTAGAAGTGCGCAAATGGCTCCAATAGTGAAGAGAATGTTGACTGGGTTGCGTTTACCACTGAAAATTTTATCTGAGCACCATCCGGCAAAAAGGCTGCCTAAAAAACCACCGATTTCAAACCAAAAGACACAGCTTGCTGCTTTCACTTTAGAATAGCCCTTATTGACGAAATAGACCATGCTCCAATCATTGAAACCAATACGAATGATATAGATGAAAAAATAGGCGAAGGCCATGACCCATATGTATTTATTGCAAAGCACATAGTCAAAAAGGATTTCCTTCACAGTTAAAGAGTTTTTTTTGTTTTCTCCGGGTGTCGATGGTTGTTCCTCATTTTTGAATTTTTCAATTGGAGGTAACCCAAGCGATTGAGGCACATCTCGCAAGCGATTCATCAAGAATAAACCAACGACAATACAAAGCACTCCGGGTACAAACATAGAGCAACGCCAACCATAATGATGTGCGCAAAAAGCGATGACGATTGGGATGATGGCTCCGCCCAAGTTATGCGACGTATTCCATACACTCCACCATCTCCCCCTCTCAGATTGGGAGTACCAATGGGTAAGTAGTTTTGCACAGCCCGGCCAGCCCCATCCTTGAAACCAGGCATTCAATGCCCAAATGATAGCCAGTATAATCCAAGTTGTTGAAAGGCCAAAACCGATGTTGAAAATACCGGTTAAAATCAATCCGAAGGACATAAAATAACGTGGATTCGATTTATCGCCGATGATTCCACTGACAAATTTACTAATGCCGTATGTAATGGAAAGAATACTGCCCAACATTCCTAGTTCGGAGAGGCTAAAGCCCTCTTCGAGCATCGAAGGGATGGCAAAAGTGAAGCTTTTACGAGAGAAGTAATAGAATGCATATCCGATATACATTCCGTAAAAAGTGCGCAGTCGCCAGTATTTGTACTTTTTTTTAACAAGTACAGGATCTTGGATTTCTTCTGTAATAGGAGCTGGCTGCAGCAAATTAAACAATAGTCATCCCATGAAATGATTGCCTTAACCCTCGTATTAATTGTCTAAACTAAAAATTGCAAGTTAAAGAATAAGAGACAAATAAGGTCTTTAGCTGAGATTTTTTAGCACTTCTTGTGCAATAAAAAGATTTTCATCTGTAGGAATGACATAAAGTTCGACAGAGGAAGCGGGAGCGCTTATTTTTTGAATGCTGCCAGGATTAAGGTCGAAAACAGAGTTGTTTTTTCTGACTGCGATTTTTACCCCTAGCCACTTGAGCTTTACACAAATCATCTGGCGTATGAGAGAAGCGTTTTCTCCAATGCCCCCACTGAAGATAATCGCATCCACCCCATTGAGGATGGCAGTGAAGGCACCTATATATTTGATGATTCGATAGCAAAACATATCTATGGCAAGGCGGCAATTGGGATCTTTTTCATAGTTCTGGAGAAGCTCCTTTACATCTGAGGTTTTTCCAGAAATCCCTTCTAACCCAGATTCGAAATTGAGTATATGGGTAATTTGACTTACAGATTGATACTGTTTTTTACAGAGGAATTCAATCAGGGTAAAATCCATATCTCCTGCTCTTGTGCCCATAACAAGTCCTTCTGCTGGGCTAAATCCCATAGAAGTATCGATGGATAAGCCGTCTAAGATAGCAGTAGCCGAGCAGCCATTCCCAAGATGTAAGGTAATGAGTTTAGAAGGTCTTTTTTTCTTTTTCGTGTATTCAAAATATTTATCGGTGAGATAAGCATGCGAAATACCATGAAATCCATAACGTCTGATATGGTATTTGGATGCTAGGGAGCGAGGGATTGCGTATTGAGATGCATAGGAAGGAAGAGTGCTGTGAAAGGCTGTATCAAATACGGCTATTTGTAGTGCTTTAGAAGGATAATATTTTTGGCTCGTTTTGATGAGTTTGAGACAATCAGACTTAGAAAACCACTTCTTTCTATTGCCTTTGATTGAGCTTAATCAACCAAGATGGACAGATTCTATAGGGAAATCCAGATTTTTTCCAGGAAATTTTAGCAACCCAAAGCAATCGAAGGCAATGTTGGGAAATTGGCAACTCCGTTGAAATTCCGTTGGATTTCTCTTCTGTGAGATAGGAGCTCTAATTAGAGGTTGGACAAAAACTCATTAAGGAAACGGCGGTTAAATTGATACGGTTTGGCATTGCTACTTGCCCATGTGTCACGTTTGACAGTAAAGCCAATTGTGGCAATTGCTCTATTGAAACGTAAGAACGGCATAATTGTCCTGTAATTGGGAACAGGACGAACGCTACGATAGCCCAAAAAGAAAGCCTCTCTACTTGAAGAATCAGATGGCCACTCACCATGCTCCATAGGGCAAAAATCGTCTTCCGCAAAACTTGCACGTCCAGAAGACCAATCAATGACCCCTCTGATTTTCCCATTGTGTACGATTATGTTGCCAGGTCGGAAATCACGATGGATCATACAAGGGCCATCCACTGAATCTAACAAATTGAGATGGGTATCATAATAGCGACGGCATTGTTCAAGCATGGCTTTAGGTAAGTGGTTACTGCATTCCTCCAATCCTTCTTCAAATTTCAAGGTAAAATGAATGCGAGGATCAGGGTTTAACCCTTGCGATTGTATAAGGTCCCCATAACCAGCTACACGATTGATATGAATTTGGGCCAGTAATGAACCCATCTCGTATGCAAGTGCATCGGTAAAATCCACTGTTTTCAGCAACGTTCCAGGCAGAAACTCCATTAAAATGGCTCCGTGGATATTTGCTTCAGGTTCCACAAGTTGGATAATACGGGGTACTGGCAACTTACCAGCAAAGAATGGCCTTGTTGCGTAAATCAAATTTGAGAGCAGCCCCTACCAGGGTGGTCAGCGCT
>CAYWSY010000054.1:0-13635 GCA_964461105.1 uncultured bacterium | reverse complement strand
CCCACTGCATTGCCTACCCCCTGACCAAGCGGTCCTGTTGTCGCTTCAACGCCAGGAGTAATGTGGTATTCGGGATGGCCTGGAGTTTTAGAGTGGATCTGACGAAATCGCTTGATTTCATCCATTGAGAGATCAAATCCAGAGAGATGCAACAAGGAATAGAGCAGCATTGATCCATGTCCAGCAGAAAGGACAAAGCGATCCCGATTGAGCCATTTGGGGTTTTTAGGATTATGGCGCATCACAACACCATAGAGAAAGGCTCCAAATTCCGCACATCCCATCGGCAGACCTGGATGGCCTGAATTTGCCTTCTGCACAGCTTCAATTGCAAGCTCTCGAATGGTATTGGCGATTTTACTTAACTGTTTTTTTAACTCCGCATCCATTGCGCATACTCCTCATTGATTCTAAAGAGGAGTACGTTAACAAAGATCGACGATGAAAAGCAAATTAAAACTCAGCTTGACAAGGCGTCAAGCGCTTGCGCAGGTGTCCATCGTTGAGCAGGGTCGACGGCTAAGAGCTTATAGAGCACATATTCCATACTCGACTCATTTTGTGGCCGTTTGATCCAATCCTCTTGGCAAAGGGGCGATTTCACCCAATTGGTATAAAGCCAATCAATTAAGCGCCCCTCTGAACTTGCACTCTCACGCCATTGCCGGATTTTAGGGTTGTCCTGCAAAAATTGAGGATCCAAATACTCAAAAAAGAGCCCAAGCAAGGTACTTCCCAGCTGCCATCCATCATGCTGCTCTGTTGCATAGGAGCACAGCAAATCCTGATTGTATTGTTGGCGTTGCGCTTCGACAAAGGCTTCTGGAGAACTATACATCGGAGAACCACAAACACTTGTTACAGGCGCATCCTTGGCGATGACAAGTCCCACATCCGTTAACTGAATCGACAAAGATCTCATTGAATCAAACGAATACAACACATTCTCCGGTTTAATATCCCGGTGAAAAAAACCCTTAAGATGGATTTTTGCAATTTGATCTGCCAATTGGATTGCAATATTGCGACGAGTCTCAGAACAACTAAAATTAATCTGACGTTTTGCAAGCGCATCTACCAAATCCCCTTCCTTGAGTTCATCCAGCCAGGAATCCTTTCGGATCCCTTCACAAAAGCTATTTGGATCTACCGTTCCCAAAAGAGCTTGTCCATATTCAAATTCTCGTCGATTTGCAGCAGCTGGATTAGGATTCTCAGCATTTCTCTTTACTGCACAATAAGCTGCAACACGAATCGAAGAAGAAGGTGAGGCGCCCAAAAGGAGCTCGGGAGCTTTATACACATGTTTACTCATCCCACTTCCCAAGAGCTTATCCCCTTTACGCTTGCGACTTAATTTAACATGCACAGCTCCAGCAGCTGTCACATAGAGAGAACGGGGAGAGCGCACAATCAAATGAGAAATTTTCAGAGCGGTTTGGTCATTTTTCGCTCTCGCAATCACCCTCTCGACATGAGCGCGCGCCTCTAGTGATTCAAGAGAATGCGCCACACGCTCTACAATGCGCCACTCCCTATCTGTCAATTTTTCGGAGGAGCTTTTAGGCTGCTGCTCGATGGGTTGTGGCAACGGTGTTCTAAAGCTCTTCCATATAGATGTAGCAAATGAAGTTACCCACTCAACCGCTTGAGTCCAAGGGGAAAAATGGACAAAAGAGGGAGATGCCAGCACAGCATGAGGCTGCCCGCAAGAAAGATCAGCCAATGAAGGCGCGCGCAACTCGCTGGCTAGCGCTTGTAAATGCGTGAGCTCGTTTAATCCCTGATAACATCTTTGCACTCTTTTCAAAACCATTTTATTCACCCCAATTAAAAAAGCTGATTACAATAGCGAACAGCTCAGATTAAATCAACGAAATGCAAATTTTTAATTAAATACCAACAACAATTAATATTTTTTATTTCCACAACTGCTGACTGAGCAGGATACCTGCAAAGTCCTCCGAAGCATGAGACAAAAAATGATTGGAACGATATAATGATTAAACGATAGGAATTTTTTTCATCGTTATATCATTATATCATTTTTATCGTTGATTTTGTTGCTCAATAAAAAGACTTTGCAGGTATCCTGGCTGACTGAGACATTTGACATTTGTGTTTCTTCTATGCTACCCTTCCACTTTTTACCTCTATTTGTGAACCAGGACATAAGCACTTATGCAATCCCAAGAGATCCGCCGCAAATTTCTCAGCTACTTTAAAGAAAAAGGACACACGATTGTCCCCTCTTCCCCCGTCGTTCCTCATGATGATCCAACGCTTTTGTTTACCAACGCCGGGATGAATCAATTTAAGGATGTCTTTTTAGGAAGAACAGAGCGCGACTACTCCAGAGCATCAACTTCACAAAAATGTATCCGCGTCGGTGGCAAGCATAACGATTTAGACAATGTCGGCCATACATCGCGGCATTTAACCTTCTTTGAAATGCTCGGCAACTTCTCCTTTGGCGATTATTTCAAAAAAGAAGCAATTACTTTCGCTTGGGAAGTCTCTACACAGGTATTTGGCTTTGACCCCGATAAGATCTGGCCAACAATTTTTGAAACGGATGAAGAGGCTTTTTCTTATTGGAAACTCATTGTTCCAGAACAGCGCATCATCCGCATGGGGGAGAAAGACAACTTTTGGGCAATGGGCGATACAGGCCCCTGCGGTCCTTGCTCTGAGCTGTTATATGACCGAGGCGAGGCTTTCGGTTCCGCTAAATCCCCTAAAGAAGATCCTTCCGGCGAGCGGTTCCTAGAATTTTGGAACTTGGTTTTCATGCAATTTAATCGAGATGCTTCAGGGGACATGCAACCGCTTCCCAAACAATCGATCGATACAGGAGCTGGCCTTGAGCGCGTCGTTGGGCTGAAAATGGGAGTCGATACGGTGTTTGCAACCGATATCTTTATGAATTTGATTGCTCAAATCGAACAAGTCTGCGGAAAAAAATATAATGCTCAAGATGGTCATTTAGCCCCTGCTTTCCATGTGATTGCAGACCACCTCCGCTCCCTTTGCTTTGCAATTTCCGATGGCGCACAGCCTAGCAATATCGAAAGAGGGTATATTTTGCGCAAACTCTTGCGCAGAGCAGTGCGCTATGGGCGCATGCTTGGAATGCACGATCCTTTCTTGGCCAAAGTTTTGCCTCGCCTCATTGACGTGATGGGTCCCGATTACAGAGAACTTGTCGCCAACCAAACGCGGATTGCTGAAATTTTGACCGTGGAAGAAGAGGCCTTTATCCGCACGCTCAAGCGAGGGGGCAATATTTTAAATTCTGTCATCGAGCAGGCAAAGGTTCATCCCAACAAACAAATTACCGGAGAAGAGGCGTTTAAACTTAAAGACACTTATGGCTTTCCTTTAGAAGAGATTTTGCTCATCGCCAAAGATACGGGTCTTTCAGTGAATCTCGATGCGTACGAACTTCTCGAAGAACAAGCGCGCGAAAAATCGCGCAGCGCACACGCTGTCCATACTCAGGTTGCCGAAGAGAGCCTCTTTAAAGATTACCTCTCAAAGCACGGCCCTTGCTCTTTTGTCGGCTTTCAAGAAACCACTGCTCAAGGATCGATCTTGGCGCTTGTCAAAAATGGATCTTTTGTCGATCAATTAACCGAAGGTGATGAAGGGATGATCTTGCTCGACACAACCCCTTTCTATGCGGAAAAGGGGGGCCAAATCGGCGATCGGGGAACACTTACCCACCACACGGCTCACTTCACTGTAACCGATTGCCACGCTCCTTATTCAGGAGTGATCGCCCATATCGGTAAACTTGAAAAAGGCTCTCTTATTCTAGGCGAACCTGTCAATGCTACGGTCAATCCCCAAAGACGACAAAAGATTGCCAATAACCACACAGCAACCCACTTGCTCCATTGGGCACTGCAAAAGATCTTGGGCGAACACATCAAGCAAGCGGGGTCTCTTGTTGAGCCAGATCGTTTCCGTTTTGATTTTAACCACCACAAGGCTTTGTCGCGCGATGAACTGCGCCAGCTTGAGTTGCTTGTAAACGAAAAAATCCGCGAAGACAAACCTGTCGAAACCTATGAACTCTCCTTTGATGAAGCGCAAAAACATCCTGAGATTAAACAATTCTTCGGAGAAAAATATGGATCGACTGTTCGCGTGGTCGATATTGGCTATTCTAAAGAATTGTGCGGTGGAACTCACACTTCTCACGTCGGAACCATCGGCTATTTCCGCATTGCCAAAGAAGGGAGCATCGCAGCAGGGGTACGCAGGATCGAGGCTGTTACAGGATCTGACGCAGAAAAATGGGTCTACGACCAAGAAGATCTCGTTGAACAGATGGCAGGATCGCTTAAAGTCACCTCAACAAAGCTCCCTGAGAAAGTAAGCGCTCTTGCAGAAGAGAATCGCCTCTTATCCCAAGAGCTCAAACACTACAGAATAGGAGCTCTCAAACAATTGGCGACAGCCTTGAAAGGCAAAGTCCACATGGCTGGAGCAATCCCGTTGATTGCAGAAGTGGTTGCCGTTGAGTCTGATCTCCTCGGAGCTCTTGCAGAAGAACTCATGACACTTGTCAAATCGGGTGTTCTTGTAATCGGCGTTAAAGCGGGGGATCGATGCCAACTTCTTATTAAAGTTTCCTCAGACCTCATCCAAAAAGGGATCCAGGCGGTGCAACTCATCAAAGAAATTGCTCCCTTAGTGAATGGAAGTGGAGGGGGAAAAGCAGATTCTGCTCAAGCGGGCGGAAAAAATCCTGATGGATTATCCCAAGCCCTTGACCGAGCAAAAGAATGGCTAACACAACGCTAAGAGTCCTTCGAAAAAGTCCCGCTCTGCAGGCATTTGAGGCGTTTTGTCTTGAGGAGCCCTCTCTTCTTATCGAAGAGCTCTGGGATGCACCCAAAGCAGCGCTCATCGCGCTGCTTGCAGAGGCAACTGGGAAAAATATCCTAGTGGTCAGCAGCTCCTCTGAAGATAAGCTCATCGATGACTTGTCTTATTTCACTTCAATTGAAGCCCTTGAATTTCCTGCATGGGAAACACTTCCTGGAGAAGAGATCCCCCCTTCTCTAGACCTTGTCGGAAAACGGTTTGAAATCCTCCACCAGCTGCTTCACGCCACACAGCCTAAAGTGGTGTTAGCTTCTCTCCAGGCATGTCTGCAAAAACTCCCTTCCGCTACAGCGCTCAAATCCCTTGCAAAAAGCTGGAAAGCCGGCGATACGCTTGAATTTGATGCGCTCCCACAGCTCCTCGAAGAGATGGGATATCGCAGATGTCCCGTTGCTTCAGATAAAGGGGAGTTTGCGGTGCGTGGGGGGATTCTCGACATCTTTCCCCTCTCGACTCCCGATCCCTACCGTCTTGAATTTTTCGGTGACACTCTCGAGCAGATCCGCACTTTTGATCCAATCAGTCAAAAATCGATCCATAAAGCAGAAAAACTCTTTCTCTGCCCCGCCTCAGAGGTTGAGATGCTCGATCGGGAAAAGAAGTTAAGCTATCTTCTTGAGTATTTGGGCAAAAACACGCTGCTAATCTTTAATGATCTGCTTGCCTTGGAAGACCGAAGTGTCGCACTCAAGTCACAATCCAAGCACATGCTCACACTCTCTGAGTTTCTGAAGATCAGCGCATCGTTGCAGAACCAATTATGGACCAAAGAAAAGATGGAGGCTCTTTCCGATGTCACCATCGCCAAAAAAATCGGCAGAGCTTTTTATACAGGCAAAGAGCCGCTGCAACCTCTGACGTTTCAAATCTTCGATCAATCCTTTTCTCCTAAGCGTTGGCTCCACCCCTTCTCAGACGTCGGCAGTTACTTTTCCCTTTCAGATAATAGAGCTGCCGAGACCTCTCAAGAGATCCTACAAGGGATCCACCGCTTTTCTAAATCTCCGTTTGAGATCCACTTCCTTTCTGCAACGGAAGCAGAAGAGCTTGCGATCAAAGAAAAAATCTCTGAAGAACAGATCCTTCTTCCCTATGCAACTTCCTTTGAAACGGGATACCTCTCCAGCGGTTTTGTCATCGAAGAGACCCTGCAATGTTGGATTCCGATGACAGAATTTACCCATCGCCTCAAACCCCGCCGGCAAAAATGGCGCACGACCACACACACTCCCGCCTCTGAATTTCACGCCCTTTCCCCCGGAGATCTTGTCGTCCACTTCAACCACGGAATTGCAAAATACCTCGGCATTGAAAAGCGCCCCAATCATGCAGGCCAAGAAACCGAATTCATGGCATTGCAATATGGAGAAAGCGGCAAGCTCTATGTCCCTGTAGCCCAATCCCACCTCGTTTCACGCTATATTGGCGCGCATGAAGAAATCCCAACGCTCAATGTCTTAGGTTCCCCTCGTTGGCAAAAAACACGGATGCAAGCGCAAACAGCGATCATCGGCTATGCAGATCAAATCATCCGCATGAATGCCGAGCGCACCTTACATGGCGGATTTATCTACCCATCCGACTCTAAAGAGATGCAGCTATTTGAAGCCGATTTTCCCTTTGTAGAAACAGAAGATCAACTCCAAGCAATCGGCGCTATTAAAACAGATATGACCTCAAATAAGGCGATGGATCGACTCATCTGCGGAGATGTCGGCTACGGAAAGACAGAAGTTGCCATGCGCGCTGCTTTTAAAGCGGTTGCCGATGGCAAAAAACAAGTAGCCGTTTTAGTTCCCACCACCGTTCTTGCCATGCAACATTATGAATCCTTCATCGATCGCATGGCAAACTTCCCCATCAATATCGGTGTCGTTTCCCGCTTCCGCAGTGCCAAAGAGATTAAAGAGACGCTGAAAAAAACAGCAGAAGGAAAGATCGACATCCTCATCGGCACCCACAGGATCATTAGCAAAGATGTGATCTTCCAAGATCTTGGTCTCATCATCATCGACGAAGAACAGCGCTTTGGAGTCCGCGCTAAAGAACACCTCAAAGCGCTTAAAGCTGGAGTGGATTGCATCACCCTCTCTGCAACTCCAATCCCCCGAACCCTCTATCTCTCTCTTATCGGAGCGCGCGATATCTCCGTTATCAACACCCCTCCGCAAGATCGTCTTCCAATCAAATCGATCCTCGCTGAAAAAGAGCCTGGCATGATCCAAAATGCCCTCTTGCGCGAGCTTGTCCGCGATGGGCAAGCTTATTTTATTCACAACCGCGTCGACTCCCTTCCCCTTGTTGCCGAAGAGCTGCAAAAACTCCTTCCTCAAGCCCGCATTGTGATTGGACATGGACAGATGTCCTCTGAAGAGCTCGACACCGTCTTTCACGCCTTTAAAACAGGCCAAGCGGACATTTTAATCGCCACCACCATCATCGAAAACGGCATCGACATTCCCAATGCCAATACGATCCTCATCGACAGAGCAGATACCTTTGGGCTTGCCGATCTCTATCAGATGCGCGGACGTGTGGGCAGATGGAACCGCCCTGCATATGCCTACTTTCTTGTCCCAAAACAGCGCGAACTGCCCGAACTCACGCGCAAACGACTCTACGCGCTCATTGAGTCATCCGGTTATGGAGGGGGGATGAAAATTGCCATGCGCGATCTTGAGATCCGTGGGGCTGGGGATATCCTTGGCGTTCAACAATCAGGCCACGTCTCTTCAATCGGATTCCACCTCTACTGCAAACTGCTTAAAAAAGCGGTCGACGCTCTGCGCCTCAAATCGGCACCGACCTTTACAGAAACCAAAATGGAATTTGCCTATCCAGCTTCCCTCCCAGAAGAATACATCAATGAGACCTCACTGCGGATGGAAATCTACCACCGCTTAGGAGAGTCTACCTCTTTTGAAGAGATCGATGGGATCTTAAACGAATTGAAGGACCGATTTGGCCCGTACCCGACAGAAGTGCTCTTTCTCATCCATTTGACACGCTTGCGGCTTTTTGCATCGATCCACCACTTTACGCTACTTAAGTTTGAGAATTACACCTTCACGGCCGAACGACAAACTGCCAAGGCAACAGAAAAGAAAACCCTCCCCTTGCCTCGCACCAAAAAGCCAGCGGAGCTCGAAGCGCTCGTCATTGAAGCACTAAGAGAGGCTTTTAAGTTAAATCCCCGAAAGAACTAACAATTTTTTCTATAGACTCAATTTCATGATCGCTCAACATAGAAAACCACGATTCTCGTTTACGTTTCGAGAGCGTTCCATTATTCTGACGAATACATCTAATTAACAAATCGATTTCTTTGTTCGGCATATCCACAATGTGTTTGATTGCTGACTTGACCTTATCGTAACGACTTAAAAAATTCAGTTCCCCTTCAAGTTCAGTATGGATCGTTTGTTCGACACATCGATATAAGAATTCTACAATAAGTGTGTAGTCGAAATACTTATAGTAATCGGCAGTTTCCTGAGATACCGTCATTTCCGCGCGCTCATCGAGTTGATAGTTGCGAATTAGCTCATTAAGAGGTCGAGAAAAAGACTCTAAAGCTCTATCATAGTCCTGATGCTCACGCAAAATAACAGCAGAGACAGGAAATACAATTCCATCCGGAGTAAATCTAAGCTTTGAGAGTGTATAATGGATCAAAAAACGATGAACTCTCCCGTTACCATCCAAAAATGGATGCATAAAGACAAAGCCAAAGGATAAAACTGCTGCAATCATCACAGGATCTAACTCAGATGAGAACATCCGCGAAGTGCATTTGATGAGTCCCTCCATCAAATCAGGGAGATCTTGGGGCTTAGGAGCAACATAATGTACGAGCATTTCTCCGAGCTGCGGCTCTTCGCCGACATAGTTCTGAAAAGAACGATAATCATCAAGCATAAAACGGGGATCGACGACTTCCTTTTGAATCATAATAAGAAAACGTTTGGAAAGCTCATTACCATGATAATTCTGTTGCAAAAGGGAAACAAATCGAGCGATCCGTGCTTTATCAGGTTTTTCTCTTTCAATCTCCCAACTTGCAACCGTTTCTTTAGCGAATAAATAACGGATAGCTCGTGTAAGAACTTCTGAATCATACTTTTTAGTTAATTCTTCAGCCACGCAATGCAAACGTTTCCCTTCAAACTGAATCAATCTTACAGAGCGTCGCACTAAAGGAGAAAATTGAGCATTCCCCAAAAGATTATCAATAATCCGATGCCTTTGGCTTTTACGTGGGGAGCCACAATAATACAGATCTTGATCTAACAAGCTCACATAGGAACCACGTTCAACATTTTTAAGAGGCAATTTGTCGTCCAAGAGAAATTCATACAAAAACCATACTTTTCTTGCATATTTTCCAGTTGGAGATGCTTGAATATATTCGGTAATTGCCTGAGGCCCGATCCTTAGTAAGGCTTGCTTGATAATCAACAAGTTAATTCCCTCATGCTTTAAAGCAAACTCAAGATGGCCGATCGGGGTTTTCTCAATTTGGTAAGATTTGGGATAAAGATGTAGCTCAATTTGATGATGGTCGTATTTAAACTCTTTAGATTCCCAACCTGGACCAACATAGGACCAACGGTGGTGAGCAATGACCTCGAGCTCAAAAAATTCAACAAGAAAACGATACCCAATGGGTTCCGCACCAGGCGGTATATCGAGCTGCCACATCCTGAATTCCCTCGCTGTTTTGCCTCTTAAGCGTATATTACCTCAAAACAGTGATTTTTTCAGTAAAACAGTGATTTTTAGGCACTTTTCCCAAAAAACGATGACATTTCCTTAAAAAGAGATCAAATGAGGCAAATCGCCCTCAAAACGATGACATTATCCTTAAGTCATTGATTTTTAACGATTAAAAAGAAAGCCTACTCACATCCCGATATTGCGGTGGTAAGCCCCTTTGACATGCTTCTCTTGCATCTTGCGGGCCACTTTAAGGATTGCCACGCCCTTTTCCACATGGTCAGCCATGTGGCGGTCGTAGACAGATTCCGAGCTCTTCTTTGTTTTAACACCATCAGCGTTGAGCGGAAGATCTGAGATGAGCAAAAGCGCCCCTAACGTATACTTGCGCTTATAGCTTGCAGCAAAAAGCGTGGCGCACTCCATTTCGATCGCTTGCGCCTTGGTCGCTTTCAGACGGCTCTTAAAGTCTTCGTTAAACTCCCAAAACCGCATATTGGTGGTATAAGTGATTCCAATGTGATAGGTAGCCTTTTGCAACTCCATCACTTCTGTCACCGCTTTTTGCATCAGGAAGTTAGCAAGCGCGGGCACCTCTGAAGGGAAATAAAAATCAGATGTCCCCTCTCCACGGATACTTGCAACGGGAACTAAATAATCGCCTACCTGATATCTGCGACGCAATCCCCCGCACATCCCCAAAAGCAAGCTCGTTTTAATCGGCATGAAGGAACACAAATCGACCACGAGCGCAGCTGCAGGTGATCCAATTTTAAAATCTAAAATGCTCACCCCTTCTTCAGGAGAATGCGCAATTTTAAACATCGAACCTTCGATAATCGGAACGCCACGAGTCTTAGCAAAGTATTCGACATAGCGGGGAAAATTGGTCAGGAGCAGGTTGGATTGAAAATCTTCAACGGGACACCCTGCATATCGCTCTAATGTGTCTTTTGCAAACTGCTGCTCTGTGACCGCATCTCCCATACACCCTTTTCTCCTTGTTTAACTCGACTGCCTTGCCCATTTGTTCCCTGACATTTGGCCTTAAGGCCAAATTAGTCGATTTATTTAAACGGGAAGGGGTTTTTAACCCCTTCCCGTTTAAATAAACGCCTCAGAAAACAAATGGACCGAGGCTGTCGGGCTAAAAATGTGCAAAGTCGAGTTTAATTGGAGTATACCGAAATTCAAGCCGAATAGCAAGCTTTGCAGTAAAAATTGCAAATACAATTTCTGTATTACACCAATTGTTAATTTAATTTATTTCAACACAAACAAAGGATTTAATTTATCTTGTAAAGCACCTGGGAGTTCAGCCACTTGAGAGCGCACTTTTAACAAAGCCCCCTCTGACATGCACATCGTCTTTGAGGCTTTTCCAAACTCAATTAACAGCGCTTCAGTCAAAATCCCCATCAATTCGGTCTGCTCTTGTGCATAGTTTGCTTTCCCCCATTCCAGGTTACCTTTCTGATTTCCCCAGTCTGCAGTGATTTTATAAATGAGCCTGCGCATCCGATGAGGAAACTTGAGAATTGATCTTCTGCGCAACTCAACCGCAGAAGGATCTGCTTGTTTTACCCGCAAAAAAGCAATCCTTAGCAACTTTGCTTTAGCCTCAAAAGGATTCATGAAAGAGATTACCTGGAACTTCATCGGCGTTATCCTACTAGAAAATCCATTGATCTTCAGCATCCACTTCAATGAGTGCTTTGCAGCACTATCAGGCTTGCTCGGCTTTCTAGGATGCGTCAATTTTGCATTGACATACTCTATAAAGTTCTCCCGCTTGCCCAGCTCGCAAAGAGCGATCATCCGACACCATTGTTCGTAATGAGGGTAGAGATCAAAATTCGCAAATTCTAAATCAATGAGATAAATCCCATCATCAGACAAAATAAAATTCGCATCATTAATATCTGCATACCCTGCAGCTTCCACAAAGGAGACCAACTCTACCATCTCTTCATAGGTGGCATGAGAACGCGTCGTCTCGATGCGCTTGGCGTACACGTTTAAATTGTCCGATGTAATTCCTATCCCCTCACCATTACCCCACCCTTCTGAAAGATCAATACTGACCTCTTCTAAAGAGTAGCTAATTACAGCAATCTACTTTAGCACTTTAATCCGTGTTAATCCCAATCGATCAATAATTGATTGAGAGTACAAAGCTCCAAAGATTCGCCCCACATCCGTCCGCTTAGAGACCCACTGCTTACGATCAAAGGATTCTTTAAACTGCGATTCGAAAAATAAAAGCCCTGTATTCCGTAAATCACATAGTCGACTGCGCGTCACATCGCACCTTCTTAAGTAATCCATTGAAGGAGCTAGAAGGGAAGGTCCTTGAAACATTTCCTTCGTTTCTAATGGAAGAAGAGGTCTTAACCGACGAATCAACGCACACTTGCCAAATTCATTTGCCAATCGGAATAAATCCCACTTCAATGCTTCATCCAAAGATCCAAATTCCTCATTAGAAAATGAGAGATCATTTTCATACACACGCAGTAACCATAGATCTGTTAGAGAAAGCGGAATCTGTTGCGCGCGCGCGCTTTCAATAAACAAAAGAGCTGCCTCTTCACGTCCCTTTCTTAAGCAGACTGTCAAAAACGTTTCTGCGTGATTCAACGTTTGAAGCTGCCTGATAACCGTTGGATCCCGATCAAGCATCAATCGATATAGGTCAAGAGCATACCCATTCTTGGCATGCTTGCTGAATAACGTCTCACCTGTATTGGGATCAATTGCATGTAAATCAATTGTTACCCCAAGTTGATCTGCCCAAGCGAAAATGGTCGGCAAATAAACTGCTCGGATGTGATGTAACGGCAGCGAGCCTTGAAGCTGGGCGCTCGGTGTTAGAAGGAGTTCTAACACTGTGGACACTTCAATCCACTGATGCGCCTCTTTCAACTGTTTTGGAAAATACAATTCCTCAGACTGAAGCATGACACACATAAGCTCCTCTCGAGTAAATCGCGTGCACTCAGCATATTCCACTTGCCGGCATTCATTTGGTGGCGCCACGACCGGAATTAAGTGCAATTTTTCTCCATCTGTTTCTGAGTGGACCAAATAAAGCGGCGTCAATCTAAAGTTTAAACAGCTTCCCCTTTGAGTCGGCACCAATTGCCCATTTGATCCTGGTCGATTGTCTACATACGCATGAGCACTCATATTCGCGGGGTCAAACCACTTTTGAGGACAAACGTATCTATTCCCTTCGGGAGTTTTTCGAATCCCTGAAAAAGGCTGCTTCAACATCCTTGGAGACTTAGGATCTGGAATATCTCGAAAAACACCAATTTCTACTATGCCTGTGTTAGGAAAACGGCGCACGCCCCGCCGCGATCTATCAGGAAGAATCACGGAATACTCTTCCACACCGCTGGCATAAATATAGCGCGTTTTACCTGTGTCTGCCACCGAACTTTCTGTAGTAATCTTTGGACCAAGAAAATAAATCAGCTTTCCATACTTAGACTTCTCTTCAACCACCTCAAAAAAATCGTCATAACATTCTGGTAACTGTTGTCCAGATTTTAGACTCACCTGCACATAAGAATGAGTCAATTCAATGCGTTGCTTAAGCTCATTCAGGAGCTGTTGCTGCTCGCTTTTCGAACGAATATCGGTTGCTTGCGACGTGTAAGGCTCATCATAAATATCCAATCGATATGAAGTGAATCCAGACGAAGAAGCTGTGAAGGGGGAAGCCAAAGTTGCAGATAAAACTGAAGACGCCATGACAAATCCTGTGTTGAATTTCTGGGCGGTCAGTTAACAGTCTACAACCATTAATTTTCAAGTTAAAATTACAGGACCCTGAGTTGTTCAAGCCGAGACAGTTTTTCCATTTCCGGAAGCACCCTCTTTTCAAACAGGAGTTGCACGCCTGGCTCCTTAAGAAAAGTCCGCCGCATCCTCATCAAGTTCTCCAGTTGCTCTTCAGAAGCTACTAGTAGTCCGTTTCAAAAGTTCTTGGTATTAGTTTTCGCGTGAAAGCGCCCG
>CAYWSY010000053.1:0-13782 GCA_964461105.1 uncultured bacterium | reverse complement strand
AAATTGAAGCGCTGAGTTTGAAATTTCTCTAACTTTGAAGTGGACACAGTATATTACCCCCCAAAAAAGAATCAAAAAGCGGCCAAAATAATCCTGAAAATCGACGAACCCTTAATTACGCAAGAGGTCTACTGATTCCGCCTCTTTAGGAACGACATCCTCAATGGCATCCATCAGCTCATCCACATCTTTAAACCGACGATAGACACATGCAAAGCGAATATAGGCGATCATGTCCAACACGCGAAGATGTTCCATGACAATCTCCCCAAGCTCAGAGGTCTTGACCTCGCGCACTTGCCGCTCCATCAAATCAGATGCAATCTTATAGGCCATCGCGCGCACCTGATCATGGCTAACGCGAGTATGGCGACAAGCCGCATCCAATCCCTTAATCAACTTTTCCTGTGCAAAATCTTGATAGCTCCCATCCCGTTTCTGTACTTGGATGGTCAGATCGATCGTTTCAAAAGTAGTAAACCTACGCAAACATTTTAAACACTCCCGACGCCGACGCACCGCATTGGATTCCGCAGCGTTGCGCGAATCAGTAACCTTCGATTCTTCATGATTGCAAAAAGGACAACGCATCTTTTCTTTCAATTTCCTCTATGTAGCCAGGACCAGGGCAGATAAAGTTTACTATTTCTGATGCATTTCTATATAGCCTAACATTTTTTTAAAAGGATAAAAATCACTTTGCCAATAAGCGAGAAGGCTTAAAGTGAATACTTTTCGCTAAAACTTATAGAAATTTTTTGCAAACAGCTGGTGATCCCTATAAGAGCGACCAAATTCAAAGTCGTAATCAAAGAGAATCGTAAAGTGAGCTCCCGGATAGCAGGTAAAGCTTCCACCCACATTCCATTGGTTGCGGTCAGTTTTAGATGAGATTTGTATGAAATAACCTGCAAGTGCTCCTAATTCTGAAAAAGAAGCATTAACTTTGACCTGCAGAAAATGGTTGTAATCACGTCTTTCATTTAGTCCCTCCGGCGTTTTTTTTCTTGGTCGAAAAAAACTTTAAAGCCTGACGGCAGATCCACTTAACTGATTTGACAAATTAAGTGAATGCTGAACTGATGATAAATGCGATATAAACCCTCTAATTAATAACACTTGAATTTATATATTCAAACGAAGTTCAAATAAAATACGGAGGAGGTGGGATTCGAACCCACGAAACATTTTCACGTTTACACGCTTTCCAAGCGTGCTCCATCGGCCACTCGGACACTCCTCCAGAAGAGTTTAAGGGCCACCAGACTACTTTAAAAAAGAGTTATCTTACAAGGATAAAATGAAAGAGAGGAATGAACTGGGATTTCCCAGCCATTCCCCTCAATGATGAGTACTTAAGAAATAAAGCAATCCTGCTTATACGGTTGCCGTCCGTCCGTTACCATTAAGCCTTTCAACAACATGAAATACACCACCACCGACAGCAGCCCCTAATCCTACGATAGCAAGCGTCAGCATCGCTCCGACTGCTGGCACAAACCATGATGCAGCGTACAAAGTAAATCCCACTATGACCATAGCGATGCCTAAATGTGACGGTGTGCCCTTTGAAGAGACACGAAGCTCTTCAGGCTTGAGCTGCACTATCTGTCTTCCAGATGAGTCCTTCCCTACTGATTGTTGAGCAACTGAGTTATTGGAAGAACTATTGCTATTGTTTACTGAAATTGCCATAAAACACACTCCTTTATTTAGTTTGACTTAACTTTCATTTGCAGAATTGATTATATATACACATATTATTTATGTAAACAAAAAAGATCAAAACGTAAATTAAATATTTAGAGCGCTAACAACCAATAACTTAAGTTAATTTAACCAGTCCACCCCTCTTCCCCGGGATTCCCCTTGCCAAAATAAGCCCTCTTGAGCGACGATGATCAGACCATGTTCAGAAAAATTCTCTTTTTCTTACCCGTCTGCCTCCTCGTTATCTTCGGTTGCCAACAAAAGGAGCCGCAAGGGACCGCTCCCTCTCGCCCCACCGTTCTTGTCAGCGTTGCCCCGTATGCTTATTTCGTGCGCCAGATCGCTGGCCCTGACCTTATGATCCATGTGCTCGTCCCCGAAGATGCAAACCCCCATGTTTACGAACCCAAACCCAAAGAGGTTCAAGCACTTAGCAAGGCACAAGCGTGGATTCGACTGGGAGATCCTGCAGATCTTAAAGCTTTTAACGTTTTCAAAGAGCGCAACCCTTCGATGCACATCGTCGATGTCACGAAAGGGATTAAGCTACTCTCCACCTGTGAGGAGGGGCACGGAACCCATTGCCATCACGAGGAAGGAGACCTCCATATCTGGCTAAGCCCAAAGTTAGCCAAAATCCAAGCAATGTCCATTGCAGAAGGACTGATCCAAACCTTTCCAGAGAAATCTGATGAATTTAATAAGGGGTTAGCCGCCTTCCTCACACAGCTCGACGCGCTTGATTCCGAGATCACAACTCTTCTTAAGTCTAAATCAGGAGACGCGATTTTAGTTTCCCACCCCGCGTTTGCCTACTTTTGCAGAGATTACCACCTCACGCAACTCTCCATTGAAATGGAAGGAAAGGACCCCCTTCCCCAACATATCACCGAACTTCTAGCTCAAGCCAAAGCTCATAAAGTCACAACTGTTCTGCTACAACCCCAATACAGCAACAAAGGCGCTGAACTGATTGCCCAGGAGCTCCACATCTCAACTGCAACCGTTAACCCATATGCTGAAGATTATGTAGACAATTTACGTGCAATCGCTCAGATTATTGCTAGCAAATAAAGATTAAATCTATGCTCGATCCCTTGATCACCGTCAAAAACCTCAGCTTCTCCTATGACAAATCCCCAATCCTGGAAGATGTCAACTTAACAATTGGACCTGGGGAATTCATCGGTATTTTCGGCCCAAATGGCGGGGGAAAAACCACGCTTCTCAAATTACTCTTAGGAATGCTCCCCCCTCAAAAAGGAAGCATTCTGATTAACGGAAACTCTCCCAAAGAATTCTCAAGGCAAATGGGCTATGTGCCTCAAATGACTAGGTTCGATAAAGCTTTTCCCATCTCTGTGATAGAAGTTGTCCTCATGGGATGTCTTGCCACTTTAAAATGGTGGGGAGGATACCCAAAAGACGCCAAGGAAAAAGCATTAAAAGCTCTCAGAGCCGTTGGGCTCTCCCACCTTGCGGGTCAATCCTTTGGAACCCTCTCAGGAGGGCAAGCTCAGCGAGCTCTCATCGCACGAGCAATTGTGAATGAACCAAAATTACTGCTTCTTGATGAGCCTACGGCAAGCGTCGACCCCCAAGCAGAAGCTACCATCCACAAACTCCTTCAGGAACTGAACCAACAGATGACCATTGTGATGGTGACTCACGATCTGCAAACCATCATCGATAAAGCCGAGCGTCTGATCTGTGTCCAACGTCAAGTAACCTGTTTGAAAGCCAAAGAGGTCTGCGAGCACTTTGCTCTCGGCCTATACCACACCCCACTCACTTCAAAGGATCACTTCAAATTCCCATGAGCGCCTCATTTTTTCATGCCCTAAGTCAAAATCCGTTTTTGATTTTCGCCATTTTAGCAGGCCTTGCAGCCTCCTTTGCTGGGGGAGTGATCGGAAGCTATGTTGTCGTAAAACGAATCGTATCGATCAGCGGAAGCATCGCTCACTCTGTATTGGGAGGGATGGGGCTTTTCTTATGGCTCAAACGAACTTATGGACTTGATGTACTCACCCCTCTTCAAGGAGCATTAGCAGCAGGGTTAGTCTCAGCCTTAATCATGGGCTGGATCCATCTAAAATATCGGGAAAGGGAAGACACCGTCATTGCCGCAATCTGGGCCACGGGAATGTCCTTGGGAGTGATTTTTATTGCACTTACCCCAGGATATAACGTCGAACTTCTCAACTATCTGTTTGGAAATATCTTGTGGGTTACAAAGAGCGATCTTGTCCTGCTGCTCACTCTCGATGTTGTGATTGCGCTTTTTATATCCCTGTTCTACCGCAGATTTTTGGCCATCTGCTTCGACGAAGATCAAGCAGCCCTTCAAGGACTACGCGTTGGAGCCCTTTATCTGCTCCTGCTCTGCCTTGTAGCCGTCTCTGTTGTCTTACTCATTCAAGTCGTAGGGGCCATTCTCGTTATCACCATGCTCGCGATCCCAGCCGCAATTGCAGGCGCCGTTACCCAGCGCCTCTGGCTCATGATGCTACTTGCCGTCGCATTTGGCTGCCTATTTACTTTTTTAGGGATGTATGGATCCTATGAGCTTAATTGGCCACCCGGCGCAACGATCTCACTCACAGCGGCTCTTTTCTACGGTTTTAGCTTAATGCTAACGGTCCGTCGTAAAGCTTAAAGAGCGCAGTAACGCTTCCAGAACCCTTTCCAACCTCTAACATTACGCTCAGCTGGACGTGATCCCGCTCTTGCTGAACGCTTCGATCTGCGAGCTGTTTTGCTGCTTCTTTTTGCTGCTTTCATCGACTTGCCTCCACTTAATTGTTAAAAAGTCCTTTAATAATGCTGGTGCATTTTAATCTCTTCAGGACGTACAGAGCTCACCCCACTTGAGATCGCCTTTTCATCGTTATCAACCAATCTATGATGCTTACGCCCATTCTTTAAAGTCACTTTGGACGCTTTCTTTTTATTAATTCGCTTATTGAGCGGTTTCATTAAAACTCCACAAAATGATAGTATACGGAAAGAATAGTTCATCCCTCTTAAAGCTCATAATATACGCAAACAAATTAATTTACAAATAATATTTAAAAATAACTACAAAACTCAAATTTGCAGCCCTGTCCACATTCCCATTGACTTTCAAAAGGAGCTTCACCTATGATGCTCTTTTACTATATTTATGATGCAATTTCAGGAGGCCAAATGTACGCAATCATCGAGACTGGCGGAAAACAATACCGAGTTGAAAAAGGCGATGTCATCGACGTCGAACTCATCGAAGCCAAAGAAGGAAAAGTCGAATTTAAAAATGTTCTGTTCCTCAATGACGGCAGCGCGATCAAAATCGGCGCTCCCCATCTCGCTAAATCCGTTGTCCAAGCAGAGCTTCTAGATGAAGTTCGTGGACCTAAAGTCATCGCTTTTAAATACAAACGACGCAAACCGTTTCGCCGTAAAGTCGGTCATCGGCAAAATTACTCACGCGTTAAAATTACCGACATCATCGCTTAAGGAGACTTCTCACTATGGCACATAAGAAAGGTCAGGGCTCATCACGTAACGGTCGAGACTCGAAAGCTCAACGCCTCGGCATTAAAGCCACTGGCGGAGAATTTGTAACAGCAGGAAGTATCCTCGTTCGCCAAAGGGGCTTAAAATGGCACCCTGCTAAAAATGTCGGCGTTGGCAGAGATGATACTCTTTATGCACAGATTGACGGCGTTGTCACATTTCGCAAAAGCGCGAAAACTCACGTTTCCGTTCTCCCTGTTGCCTAAAAGCCGAATTAATGTTTTTTTGCCCTCTTGAAACGCCATTGTTTTTAGAGGGTATTATTTTTAGGGAGTCCTCTCATGTTTATCGATTCAGTCACTGTTACACTACGCGCAGGCAACGGCGGCAACGGCGTTGTTGCATGGAGACGGGAAAAATTTATCCCGAAGGGCGGGCCTGTTGGTGGGAACGGAGGAAAAGGTGGAGGGATCATCCTTAAAACAGATCCCCATGTCCTTTCCCTTGAGGGATTCCGCAATCGCAGACTTCTCTCAGCTGAAGCTGGACAACCCGGAGGAGGCAATCTCCGTCAAGGGCGTCGCGGGCAAGATCTCATCTTAAAAATCCCCTGTGGCACACTCGTCAAAGATGCCAAAACAGGCGAAATTCTCCATGATTTCACAGAAGAGAATCAAGAGCTTCTCATCTGCAAAGGAGGGCAAGGAGGCAAAGGAAACGCCTGCTTTAAATCCCCTACCCACCAAGCTCCGAATATCTGCACACTTGGCACCGAGGGAGAATCCTGTGAGGTTGAGCTCGAACTCAAACTCATTGCCGACATTGGTTTAATCGGAATGCCAAATGCTGGTAAATCAACTCTGATGACCCGCATCACCCATGTTCCTGTAAAAATCGGAGCTTATCCCTTTACCACCCTCTATCCGAATTTAAGCTACGTCCAATTCGATGACTATTCACGAATCCTTGTTGCTGACATCCCTGGAATCATCAAAGACGCGCATGAAGACAAGGGCCTTGGCATCTCATTCCTCAAACACATCGAACGCTCTGCCGCACTTGTCTTTGTCATTGATATCTCCGGCATCGAAGAGAGAAATCCTTACGAAGACTTTCTGACTCTTCAAGATGAACTGCGCGCTTATCGCCCAGATCTCCTTGAAAAGCCCTTTCTTATCGCTTTAAATAAAATCGATACGGAAGAAGCATGCAGCCAAGCTGCACTCTTCCGCGCAAACTACCCACACGACCCCTCAATTCTTTTCGAGATCTCCGCCAAAGACGACATTGGCGTTGAGCCCCTCATCCAAGCCATGCGCGCAACCGCGCAACGCTATACGATCCGTTATACCCAAACAACTTCGAAAGTTGGGTTTCGGCTGCGCCAAAGCCCCGGGGTTAAACGATCGTAAAGGCCGCTGTGTTCGAGAACACAGCTAACTTTACGATCGCTTAACCGCGGGAGCTTTCGCGTTGCCGAAACCCAACTTTCGAAGTTGTTTGGGTATATGCTTAAACTAGCTGAGACAGAAAGGTCTGAGCAGGAACTAAAATAGGGCCTTTTTCCGTAAAACAATCTTTGCCCACAAAAGGAAGATCAAAAGCGACCTGAAATGCATGGGGAGCTCCAGTCTCTTTTTGAAAATGATATAGAGCAGGAGAGAGCCCTTTTGCTTTTGTTTTCACCTCGACAAGAAACCAAGGCGTGTTGTTTTTAGTCACCAAAAAGTCAGTTTCGATTTTGTCCTTAGTGCGTAAATAATAAAGACCATAATCACCTAATCCCCGATCATTCCAAAAATGGGTTGCCTTCAACAGATGACTTGCGACCACATTCTCATTTCGATGCCCTTCTTCATCAACTAATGACCAATCCCAAAGATACAATTTTGGCTCTTTAATCAGCGAACGCGTGATGTTTTTAGACCATGGTTGAATGGAAAAACAGTAGTAAAACGACTTCAATACCTCAAGCCACCTCCGAACTGTATCAATAGCAACTCCAACTTTTTTGGAAAGTGAAAAATAGTCCATTGACTCAGCTGCTTGCTTGCGAAGAAGCTCTGCGAGCAATTCAAGCTGACCCAATTCCTGAATTCTTGTCCCATCACGAATATCTTCTTTAAAGAGCTGATCTTTGCGCATTGCTTTCAAACGACGGGTAAATGCTACTGACCGTTGAATAAACGGTTCTGGAAAGCCCCCATGCTCGAGAAGCGCTTCCCAATCATACGCATCAATCATAGCGGGAGGGCGAATTTCTCCTGGAATCAACACGGGAGAGACAATCTCTGCTACAGAGAGCGGGTGCACTCGATAATAGAAATAGCGCCCCATTAAGCTATCTCCCCCTTTCTTATAAATATTTAGACGAGCGCTTCCAGTGACAATCACCTTTGTTCTCTTTTCGTAAAGGTCAAAAAAGCCCTTTAAAAAGTTCTTCCACTTCCCAAATTTATGGATTTCATCAAAAATGAGGATGGGGATTTGTTCCATCAGTTCATCCAAACCCACTTGGCGAGCAATGGCCTCAGGCCCTCCAATAAAAAGAAGACGTTCATTGGGGTTATCCCAATTAAAATAAGCGTGGGCGGGCCACTTATCCGCAGCACTAAGAGCAGTCGTCGTTTTACCTACTTGTCTTGGACCCATTAAAAAGGCCATCTGACGAAGCTCCGACAAATGCTGGGCGATCAACTCTTGATAGATTCTCTTCATATGACCATTATACGATATATCGTATTTTAGTCGCGACTATTTTACGACATATCGCATTTCAGTCAACGACAATCGCCTAACACTAAATAAGTTAGTGAAGTTTGATGCTATCCAACGATCTTAAAAATCAAAGCGCAGATCGAGCGTAAGGCCCTGCAAGATCAAGTCGAAATTGTCTGTTCCAGAAGTGTTTGTAAACACTTGAAAATGATTGAGCCAATCTTGAATTTCATAGCTTACTTTCAGGCCAAAATGGGAGCGATTGCGATCGAAATTAAAGTCCCACCCAAATCCCATTAATGCTTGAAACATGAGTGCTCCAAAATTCCGGTTTCCCATGGGGATTGAGGTTGTGGTTCCCAAGACATCAATGAAATTGTCTCGAAGAGTCCAGTTCCCCCACAAATAGGCACCTGCAAAAGTCCCCATCAAGCTAAAGACATGCCTATTGACATCGCCAAGGATCCATTTTCCCTCCACGCCCCCTTTGGGGCCTCCCCCTCGGAAGTTGTTTTTCACATCTTCGGATGCGGAAAACAAAATGGCAGGCGTTTCCCATTTTGCATGAATCTTCTGATGAATCCAGCCAGCTTTAACACCAATAAAAGGGCGAAAGGCTAAGCCTTTGCTGACAAAAAAACTCCTGCCCAAATCCCAATCAAAGATGTTGTAATGAAGATTGAATTTAATTTTTCCCTTATTGAAAGGCTCAAAAAGGGAGAGTCTCGTTGCAAGAAATCCTGATGTCACCCCGTTAGAAGCATGATCCTTTGCTTCTGATTGAAACCAGGTATACGTGAATTGAGTATCCCACTGATCATGGTGCATGTTGTAACCCACTCCCACACGAAAGCCTGGATCCCAATCAAACTCAATCACTTTGTAAGCGCTATGAACTGAATTCTCATTTGCGTTAAGGGTAAAAGCCCAATCGACCGTTTCACTAGGATGCCAATAGAGAAAATCAGCAAAGACATCGATTGTTCGATCCTGCTCTAGCGGGCGAGTGGAGGGATTTGGCAAACCTGTGTATGCATAAGAGCTTCCGCACCCCAACAATAGAAATATCCCCACTTGCAACAATCTCAAACGCATGTCAACCTGTGCCATTTTGCTTCACTTAAGTTAAAAATCAAACCTACAATTAAATGTCACTCCCTGGAGCGTTAAATCACCATGCAAACGCACTAATTGAGAAGTCGCCACACGGAGCTGATTTATCCACAACTGGGTCTCATAACCCAATTTAGCAGCGAAGTGCGCTTTTCCATGATGAATATCGACATCCCATCCAAGCCCTAGAAATCCTCGCAACATGAGAGCCCCGAGCGCAGCATTTCTTGTATTGACCTTAACCCTTCTCCCAGTCGATACATCATAGACATCATCACAATCCCAAGTCCCCCACAATGTCGCCGCAGAAAAATCCCCAACAAAACTCGGATAATGGGTGCCAAAATTGCGTATCTTCCATGCTGTGTTCACTCCGCCAACAGGGCCAACTCCCCAGAAATTATTTTTCACATGTTCTTGCGCGGAACTATTTGTTGGCGCGCTCGAGATGATGAGGTGCTTATACTTCACATCAATCGATTGATGGATCCACCCTCCCTTAATGCCAATAAAGGGACGCAAAGAAAGACCTTTACTGACCCAATAACGACGGCCCAATTCCCAATCGAACATATTAAACAGAAGGCTCCACTTAATGCGCGCAGCCTCTGAAGCATCGCCACTTAAGTCCGCTGCAAAAAATTCGGGATGAATTTCTTGAGTCACCAATGTAATCGGTCCAATTGGAATAAATTCTGGTGAAACATGTTGACTCTGGTGGGTCTTTGTTCTAAACCAGGTCCAATAAAGTTGTGTATCCCATTGATCATATTCAAAATTGGATCCAACTCCTGCACGAAATCCAAAATCCCAATCAAATCCAATATCTTGTGCACCAAAAGAGCTGGTATTATCCCCAATTTTAATGATATCCGCCCACACCGCCGATGCTTGCTCTGAAGCATACCAATACAATGCATCAGCAAAAACATCCCACTTGCCCGACGTGCGTAAGGAAGGATTAGCAAGGCCGCGCTCATCATCATTTGTTGGTTGGCTGTTCACTGCTTCCAATTGAGGCAGAATGAAAATCAAGGAAAATGCATAGATCAAAATGCAAGCTTTTGCAATTCCTTCTTTAAAAATCAAAGCGAAACTCAAGAGTTCCTCCTTGCAACGTCAATACGTTACTCAGTCTGCCAGTATCAAAAGAGTAAAATTGAAGCTGATTTAACCAAAATTGCATTTCATATCCAATTCTCGTAGAAAACCAAAAGCGCTCTCGATTAAAGCTAGCATCCCATCCCAATCCCATCATTGCTCTGAACATCGAAGCTCCGCTACTAAAGGGAGCTGTTTTAATTGTCACCTTTTGATGAATGTCATTTTTATATTGATCCCCAAATGACCAACGTCCCCACATGATCGCCCCGGAAAAGTCTCCAAACAGATTTAATAAGCTAGTTGGGCGAACGTAAAGGTTCCATTTCGTATTAAGTCCCCCACAGGGACCCACACCGCAGAAGTTATTTGTTAAGTGTTCTTTTCCCGTGTCAAAAGGTGTTGCACCTGCATATTGAGGAAGAGAAAGATTGGGATTGTGCCATGTTGTATGGATCGATTGGTGAATCCACCCTCCTTTAAGCCCAATAAACGGCCGCAAAGAGAGGGCTTTACTGACCCAAAATGCACGCCCCAATTCCCAATCAAAAATATTAAAATGGAGCATCCAGTCAATCTTCGCTTTTTGGTAAGCAACTCCAGAAATTCCGGCTCCCGTAGGATTATCGACATAAAAATTGCCGATATACGATGAATAAACACTGCCAGGCCGATTTGAGACGCGATCGTTTCCTTCGGTACGAAACCACGTATAATACAGTTGAGTATCCCACTGGTCATGCCGCATGCCATAACCAACACCCACCCGAAACCCGGGATCCCATCCAAAACGCACATCGCGAATGTTGCAGGTAGTGGTTGACCCATCAGCATAAATCACTTCAGCCCAATTATCAGAGCCGCTTTCTCTTGCCGTCCATACGAGAAGATCGGCAAAAACAACAACACTTGGCGAATCTAAATGAAAACGGGAAGAGGGATTGGGAAGTCCATCGCTACTTTCATGCTTCTGAGTTTTTACCCCATCCGCATCCAAATTGATGGAACATAACACGCATGCAAGCAATACGAGCGCTCTATTGAAGAAACCAGTGATCAAGGGCTTAACTCCTCATTCATCTTAAGAACAAAGAGTAGTATCAACCAAAATTTCGATTGTTGTCAAAGAAAAATCGATAACACCCTTGAGTTCAATCAACCAAGCCACTCCTTCATGAGTTTTTTAATCTGCGTTTGATAAGGAGTCCCCTCCAATTCAGCTTTACGTTTAAATGCTTTGAGGAGAGACGGCTCAATTTTAAGACTGATCAATTGGCTTTTTTCTGGAACATGTGAAACAAGCATTCGATAATTTTCAAGAAATTCGATAATTTGCTCCGGAGTCATCCCTTTACAGCGCTCAAGGTACTCTTTTGTGAAGTACTGAATAGGCTTAGTCATAAATGATTTAACGCCTTGACGTCCTCTAAATCTTGAGGTCTTCCTGAAGCAATTTTCATGCTAATCAGATCCTTTAGCGATAAAATTCGAATGGTCCCTGAAGGAGTTTGAATCGATTTTGTGTTGCGAATGCTTTTGAGATCGTAATTAATGATGAGGTCAACTTGGTTCAGAGGGTTTGCAGGATGATAGAAATCCCAAGCGATCAGATTCCGATTTTGGATGTATTCCTCTCTAAAATGAAACAAAGTCTCTGCAGTCACCGGGAGCAATGAAACGAGTCCCAGTTGTTTAAATGCTTTTTCGGCCTTCTGGAGATTGCTAAGCGACCATTGAATCGCAACATCTACATCGACAGTCCCTCTTACAGCTCCGTGCAAAGCAACTGCATATCCCCCAACGATCGCGTAAGGAACATTTGCTTGATCTAAAGCAGAACATATGTCGTGGATAAACATGGTTTTCACTCTCTTTTGGTATATACCAGTATATACCAAAATGCAACCGCTTGTCAAGGAATGCTCAAACCCCAAGCGAACGCGAAAGTTGGAGAGCAACAATTATTTTAAAGAAACCGAATGGCCAGAACTAGAATCAAGATCACTCTCTAGTATACCAAGATTTGAAGATGAACAAAGTATACCCAAACAACTTCAAAAGCTGGTTTTCGGCAACGCGAAAGCTCCCGGGGTTAAGCGATCGTAAAGTTAGCTGTGTTCACGAACACAGCTAACTTTACGATCGCTTAACCCCGGGGCTTATGAAGCAGCTGAAAACCAGCTTTTGAAGTTGTTTGGGTATAGAAGCCGTAGACTTTAATGTGTACATTCCGTACGCTATGTATACAGAAATAGCCTGAAGAATCGGTTTTTGACCGCGTCCGTGTGTCCCCTCCTTGTCAAAAAGCCGATTCTTCAAGTTGTCTCGGATATATATTATTTACACGAGGTTCTATATGGGAAAAATGACAACCATCTCTTGCAAAGATGTAAGAGAGCATATGTCCGATGTGATTAACCAAGTAGCATTTAAGTCTAAGAGATACACTCTGACTCGCCATGGTTCTGCTGTAGCTGTTTTATTGTCTCTAGAAGAATGGAACGCCATTGAGAAATTAATTGAACAAAAAGAAGACAAAGAAGATATCCGAGATGCGGACATCGCTCTGCAAAAACACTCTAAAAAAAAAGGAATATCGCTCAAATCAATGAAGAAAAAGCTTGGTATTTAAATGTACCAAGTCATTTTTGTCCACGGACTGGATAAGGACTTAAAGGGCATTCCCAAAGTTGATCAAAAAAGGATCATTAAGAAAATAGAATCGCTTTCAGAAAATCCTTTCCCATCGGGATATAAGCCTTTACAAGGCGCTCTTTCTGGATATTATAGAATTCGATCTGGGTACTATAGGATTATCTACAGCGTAGACAAGGAAAACATTACTGTCCTCATCTTAAAAATAGGTCACAGAGGTTCTATTTACGAGTAAATTTTCCAAAATCTCACATAAATAAGCTTTGATTCCTTGAAAATATTAGGAACCAATTAATTGACCTTGCCCCCGTTTTAGGTCCAATCTAAATTAGAGGTTCCAGTTTTCATTATCTCTTTTTTAAGAGAGGACCCAATGAAGTGGGAAGCCATTTCATTGGGAGTTCGCCCATCAAGGGCGCTGTGTGGTCGCAAGTGATTATATACTGCGTCCACTTCAAAGTTAGAGAAATTTCTGCCTCAGCATCTTCACTTTTTCGCTTGTTTCCATCGACCCTGTGCTTGCACAGGGCCTGCTTCAACAAGCAAAAAATTGAAGCGCTGAGTTTGAAATTTCTCTAACTTTGAAGTGGACACAGTATATTCCTTTCGCCAATTCTCAATAAGCCTTCTTGCTTCTGCAAGGCTTGTAAACCAATTTTCATTCCAGCCTGGGGTTCGTTGAGTATCCTAATGATTTGTTCTTCAGTGAATCGTGATCGTTTCATAGTTCGTGCTCCTTTTTGTCCAAAATTTTTACACGAACCTCTGTTTTTAAGTGGACTAATTTTTGGGGAGCAGGTCAATTCAGAGCGTTTGCTTAAAAAATGCGGAAAATGGGACTTTTGATAAAATTTAAGCATCGTGACTCCTTACGTTAAAAAACGTTCAGAGTCTATGCGTAGAACGCTTTAGAAAATGGTGGCCGGAACTGGAATCGAACCAGCGACACAAGGATTTTCAGTCCTCTGCTCTACCGACTGAGCTATC
>CAYWSY010000052.1:0-13929 GCA_964461105.1 uncultured bacterium | reverse complement strand
CACTATATATCGAATTTAAAACAAATTAATTTGCGATTTTACAAATTAATTCGTCTTTGTGTTACTATGAAATAAAAATGGAATGCTTTTATGGCAAAAACGCAAGGAAAGCCCGTTTCAGCCTCTGCAGTTAATGACCACATTTATAAGGTATTTCCCAATGACCTCAACTCCTACGGGACCGTGTTTGGAGGGCTGGTCATGTCGACCCTCGACCGAGTGGCGCTTGTCGTCGCAGAGAGGCATTCCGAGCAGACCTGCGTGACCGTATCGGTAGATTCAATGCATTTTTTGGCACCAGCACAACGAGGGGATATCCTCGTGTTCAAAGCTTCTATCAATCGGGCTTGGCGCACCTCAATGGAGATTGGGGTCAAAGTGCTTGCCGAGGATTACCAGACGGGGGAACATAAGCACATCCTTTCAGCCTACTTCACCTTTGTATCTGTCGATGAACAGAGGTGCCCAATCGAAGTTCCTCCAGTTCTTCCGGAAACAGCTCTTGAGAAGAGGCGCTTTAAAGAGGCGGATCAGCGCAGGACCCACCGTCAGCTTGAAAAAGAATTACAGCTCAAGCAGCGCAATCAAGATCATTTAAGTTAATTTTTGAGCAGCAATCGCTAAAAAGAGGGGAAACTCTCTACGGCTTCGATTTTCTAAAGCGGCCTGTTTGCCCGTACTTTTCTTGTCAGAACACCATTCTTCCAAAGTAGTCATGGCAAATCCAGCCTCTTTAAGCAGTGCGCTGTAGACAGATAAAGGGCGATGGAACGACCAGGTGGTTGGAGACTGACCGTGCATGCTCGGATGGGTTTGGATGGGGATTTTCAGACTGCCCATATAGGAATCCATCCGGCGGTATTGCAGCTTTTTCTTTTCATCGATATCCCAGTGGGATTGGCGAGGGATGCGAAAGCAGGGGTGGTTTAAGACAATCACAAGAGTTCCTTTGGGCTTTAAGAAGCGGGATGCAGAGAGAAGGACTTGAGAGGGTTCTTGGATGTTTTGCAGGGCGAGGATGCATGTGGCATGGGAATACTTTGCATCATTCAGTTCTAGCGGGGCGGTTAGATCATGAACAGCCACGGTGTGGTTAGGGGCAAGGGAGGCGCGGGCTTGTTTGATTAGGGAGGGGGAGGCATCAACGCCGAAGTATCCCACGCCCTTTGGGAGCACTCGCGCTAAGATCCCCTGGCCGCAAGCTAAATCGAGGAGGGAATCGCCGGGCTTAAGGTTGAGTAAACGCAGGGTTCCTGGCAAAACCACTTGTTGATGATAATAGTGTCCCTTGGGACCAACGGCTTTATCGTACCAGCTCGAAGAGGTTTCCCAAGAGGTATCTGGAGTGTGATGTTTCATAGGAAGCATTATCGCTAAGAGAGGAAAAAAATAACAGGAAAATGAGGGATAAAAAAAGACAGGCTAAGTTTCCTTAGCCTGTCTTTAAGATCAGCTTAACAGAATGGGGTTATTAGTTAACCCTGTCTATTAATAGTCGCTATTATCGAATAAATAAAAACCTTGACCTTGACTTTGACCTTGTGAAGTTTGTTGAAAGCTAACAGCTTCTCTAGCTGATTGCCTATAGTACCGCGCTTTTAGTTGACCTAGTACTGTACGAACAGCTTCAAGGTTAGCAGTTCTTTGTCTCGTGTGTGTGTTATCAAGACGCTTCTCAACAGCTATTTTCTTGATGTCCAGTTCAGAAGCAACACCTTTAATCAACGCTTCACGAACTTCTGCATCTAAAAGATCCATAGCCTGAGCAATTTTACCTGGAATGCGTTCAGATGAAGCGCTGATTTTTTTGAGCAGTGCTAATGCTGCGATGCACTGTTCTCTTGGCGTTGAACGAACTGGGACAACTTCAGTCTCAAGGCCATCAACATCAAGCAATGATCGTTGTTGTGATCGAGCTGCTTGAGTTGCATGTGATGCACGTCGGCTTGCAGAACGTGATGATGAAGAGCTGCTTGATGATGAAGAGCTAAGGAAACTCTGTACAGCACGTTGAGTCGCTCCTTCTGAATCTTCAGTTGAAGAAGAAGCTGGCGAAGAGGTCGAAGTTCTTGAAGATGTTCGAGTTGATTGTCTTAAAAATGCATCAACGGCGGCTTGCGCAGCTGGAGAAAAAGTAGATGTTTCTCTAGAGATGCTGCTTTGCGCGCTTCTTCCAGACCTGCTGCGGCTAGAAGATGAGAGGAAGCTCTCTACAGCAAGTTGAGTCGCTTCTTCTTTGCTGATTCGGCGCTGCGGTTGCTCAGCTGAACGGCTGCTAGAAGAACTGCTACTAGAAGACCTGCTTATGCTTGAAAGTAAATCAAGGTCCACAGATGTCACAGATGTCAAAGTAGGGGCAGGTGTCGAAGTAGGAGTTTGATTCTGTTGAAGACTAGGAGCAGCTGCGTCTAAAAGAAGAGCTAACTCTCCGTCTTCAGAGATACCACGAATGTCTTCTGCAGTTAAGCCTGTTGATGGATTCGGTTGTAGATCGCGTGGAACTGGTATTGGAGCAGGGCCGTCATTAGGAAGAGCTGACGACGAAGTTGAAACAGCGCTTAAGCTTGTAGGGGACAAGGTCGGTACTGAGCTAGAGCTTGATGAGCTGCTTGACGAACTCGAACTCGAGCTTGATGGGCTAGAGCTTAGTCTTGGCTCAAAGCCCGTGATCAAGCTTGAGTGATCAGCAAGGAAATGGAGTAAACCGGGGATTGTTTCGGGGCTTGTTTGTTCTGGAGTAGGTCTGGAAGAAGGTTCTTCTTCAAAAGTAACGAAATGAGAAGCGGCAGGGAAAACAGTACTTGATAGATTTTGGCGTTGGTTCAAAGGACTTCCTTGGGGAGACTCGTGATCAGAAGGAAATTCCGCGTCTTCCGCGTCTACTTCATCATCAGTACTGTGCTCAACAGAAATACCCTCAGTGGAAAGTTCTTCACCCGATTCGTGTACTTCGGCATCTGGCCCGTTATTTCGAACTGGGCTAGCAGGTGGAATAGGTTGAGCATCGCTTGTGACAAATGCAGCTGATAACGCAGAAAGGTCTAGGCCAAAAAAAGACTCTGCAGCTGGGCGGTCCCCTATAGAAGATGGCTGAGTTTGAGCCGCACTTAGAGCCGCACCTAGACGATTAGAACTACCATTAGGACTACCAACAGGTGAAATTGACATAAGTTCCTCCAGAACTTTATTGCTCAGCTAGATTACCATGATTTGTATGTCTGGTGAATCAAGACTGAAACGTTGTTAAAATAATTATTTCATTCTACAGTTTTCTAACGCGAGTAAACTGTTGCTTTTACTTGCCGATTATTCTACCGAAATGTGATGCATTATGTCAATAGAATGTTGATTTATTGAATATGTTAATTTAACAATATATATATTAACGATTAAAATAGTTTTTGGTTATAGTTTTTTGTTTTTTAGTATAGGTGCAATTATTTGTTTAATCTGTCGAAAACACCCAATAAATGATGGGAAGTTACCCTGAAAAGGGGGCTAAGGAGTTTATCTTTTGTTTTTGAGGATATTGGGGTATAAGATTGATTTTTGATTGCTGAAGACACGTCTATTCACCTGGAGAGATCATGGCTCATACCGATTTTACCCGACCTGTTAAAGAATTTGCTATTCCGATTCATACGATGTTGCGTGCGGATCAGACGATTGAAGAGGCGATCGATTCCTTGAGACGGCGAAAAATTGATGAAAAATTTATTTATTTTTATGTGGTGGATGAAGAGGGGGTTTTGCTTGGGGTGGTCCCGACGCGAGCCCTTCTATTAAAGGACTTTAAGCTGAAGATTGGGGAGGTGATGACCAAGTCGGTGACGTGCTTAAATGAGTCCCATACGTTGCAAGAGGCGATGGAATTGCTCTCGACCCATCATTTATTGGCGCTTCCTGTGGTGGATGATCACAAGCGGTTAAAGGGGGCGGTGGATATTCAGCTTTATTTGGAGGAGTCGATCGATATGGCCGATGCGCGCCATAGTCATGATGTCTTCCAGATTTTAGGGTTAACGTTGGAGGAGGGAAAGCAGAAGTCGCCGTGGAAGAGCTATCGGATTCGGATGCCCTGGATTTTATGCAATATGATCGGGGGGGTCGCCTGTGCGGTCATCTCGTGGATTTATGAGCCTGTCCTTGCAAAAGTGCTTCTGTTGGCGATGTTTATTCCGTTGATTTTAACGCTAAGTGAGTCGATTTCAATGCAGTCGATGACGCAGAGTATCCATTTGGTGCGCCATCCGAAGATTGCTTGGAAACGGGTGTTTCATCGGATTTTTATCGAGGGACAGATGGTGCTTCTGTTGTCGGGGACGTGCGCCGTTGTGATTGGATTGATTTCTCTTTTGTGGGGAGGGGGGCTCCTTGCTTCGACAACGATAGCGGTAACACTGCTTGTTTCGATCACTGTTTCAGCGACGATTGGGGCGTTGATCCCTTTATTGCTTTATGCAAAACAGCTCGATCCGAAGGTAGCTTCGGGGCCCGTTGTCTTGATGTTTGCCGATGTGATCACCACAACCATCTATCTTTCTTTAGGGACTTGGTGGTTACTTTGAGCGTTCGTGCTCGAGTTGCTTTTTCCAGCTTGGCTTCTGAAATGAGAGGATGATCGCAGGAGCAAAACAGGTCATCAGGATCCCTCCTCCTAAAAAAGCGACATAAGGCAGGGTGCTGCCGGTCTCAATTTGGGAGGGAGGGAAGAATCCGATCACAATCGCAAATAGAGCGCTTGCAATGCCACAGCCAGAGGTGATCCACATGCCGATGTTCCCGCCGGGCACTTTATAAGTTCGTGGTGTATTGGGGTGTTTATAGCGGAGTTTTAATGCTGCCGCAAAGAGCAAAATATACATGATGAGATAGAGCTGAGAGACCATGGCAGAGAGGATCCAAAAAGCGCTGCTGACAGTTGGCATCCAGAGGAAAACGAGTGAGAGCAGGGTGACGATGAGAGCCTGGACGATGAGCAGGCGGACGGGCATCGAGTGGGTATTGATCCGTCGGAACCAAGGGGGGAGATCGCCGCCGATTGCTGCTGCAAGAAGGCCTTTTGTGGGTCCGACAATCCAGGTGCTCATTGAACCGATCGCACCCAGGGCGATAAAGAGAGCTATGAAGGGGGTCATCCAGCTTAAATTGTAGGCGTTGACAAAGTAGGAAAAGGCTTGTAGGGCTCCTGAGACGAGACTGATCTCTTTTTGGGGGATGACGGCTGCAATAGAGAGGACTCCTAATATCGACATGCCGATGATGATGATAGCGGAGAGGAGGATTGCGCGAGGATAGTCCCTTTGTGGGCGGACGACATCTTTCGCGTGGATGGCGGACATCTCCATTCCACAGAGGGAGAGGATCACTCCTGTAAAGAAAACCATTTGGTCGATGGAACTTAAGCTGGGGATGAGATCATGGGCTTGGAAGGTGATCTGAAGGGGTTTTCCTGTAAAGAACCAGAGGAGGCCTAAGCCGATAATGAGGAAGCCTGGGATAAAGGTGCCGAAGATCACTCCAAAGGTGCTGATCCATCCTGAAGTGCGCATGCCGCGGAGGTTAAGAAGCGTCGTGCCCCAAAAGATAACAAGGATGACACCTAAACTAAAGAATTTGTTGTTAGCAAGCTCAGGCTGGATGATGTAGGCGACAGTGGCTCCAATGAAGGAGAGAACTGTGGGATACCAGATGACATTTTCGATCCATAAGAGCCAGATGCCTAAAAATCCGGTGCGGTGGCCAAATGCTTGTTTGATCCATGCGTACACGCCTCCCTGTTGAGGCCATCCGGTGGCAAGTTCTGCAGACACTAAAGAGACGGGAATGAAAAAGAGGAGTGCTGCCAGCAAGAGATAGAAAATGGAGGCAAGTCCATATTCTGCAGTCAAAGGCCAGTTTTTGACGCTACCGATCGCAGCTAAGTTGATCATCGCAAGAGTAAAGACACTCAGCGATTTTACGGGAACGCGCGCAACTTTGGCCATAAGGATCTCCTCGTTCTAAAATTTTAGTATGAAGAAATTGAGTCTTGCTTTTCAATCAAATTGTGGAGGCTCTCATGTACAATACGCATTCAATCGAAGCTGTTAATGGTGCGCACTTTTCGCATAAGTTCACACGGCCACTTTATTCATCATACTCATTTGCGCGGATTCCAGACACTGTGGAGAGGCTGCTTACTGCATCATCTCGGCATCCTCTTCCTGTCGATGTGGTTGGAGGAACGTGGAATTCTTATGATACCGTTGTGCTTTTTTTGATTGATGGATTTGGGTGGGAGTTTTTTGAGCGTTATGCTTCAAGCTATCCCTTTTTGAATCGATTGTTGGCGTCCAAGATCACCTCGCAGTTTCCATCGACAACAGCGGCTCATGTAACTACAATCCATACAGGACAAGAGGTGGGGCAAACTGGGGTCTACGAGTGGTTTTATTATGAACCTCTTGTCGATCGGATCATTGCGCCTCTTCTCTATGCTTATGCTGGGGATCATCTTGCTGGAACGTTGAGGGAGAGTGGAGTTATCCCAGAGATGTTGTATCCGAACCAGACCCTCTATCAGACTCTCTCTGCTCAAGGGATCGCATGCACGATCTTGCAGCAGGAAGGGATTGCTCATTCTCCCTATTCGCGGGTGATGTCTCAGGGAGCCAACGTCATCCCTTTTCACTTTTTAAAGGATGGTTTGGAATCTTTAGTTTCTCTTTGCAACAAACCTGCTGCTCATCCCAGATATGTCTATTGCTATTTTGGAGATATTGATGCGATGGGGCATCGGCATGGGGTTGATTCAGAACAATTTAAAGATGCTGTGGATTATTGCTTTAAGATGCTCGAGCAAGAATTTTGGAACAAGTTAGCTGGGAGTGGGAAGCGGATTGGGGTGATGGTGACTGCCGATCATGGGATGGTTCCGGTTAATCCCAAAACAACGCTTTATCTCAACTTGCTGATGCCGGAAATTGCTGCTGCGTTTAAGAAAAATAAGCAGGGGCTGCCCCTTGTTCCAGCAGGCTCATGTCGAGACTTCTTTCTTCATATTGAGGAGACTCGGCTTGAAGAGGTGATCGCAGCGCTTCGCCTGCGGCTAGAGGGGGTAGCTGAGGTGTATCCGACAGAGGAGTTAATTCGCGAGGGCTTTTTTGGATTACATGCGGTATCTGAGAATTTGTTGCACAGGATCGGCAATGCCGTTATCTTGCCCTATGCGGGCGAGAGTGTGTATTGGTATGAAAAACACCGTTTCGAGCAGCATTTTTATGCTTCTCATGGAGGGCTAACGCCGGAAGAGATGCATTCGGTGTTTCTTTTTGGCGAGATGCTGTAGGGAGGCAGCAAGCCGCCCCCCATTCGATCTTGTTACGTCTTAGTTTTTTTCTTTTCTTGTTTTTCTAGTCGCTTTTCTTTGAGCGATTTTTGAGGCTTTTTCTTCTCTTCTTTGCGAGCATCTTTGGATTTACTCATAAGGTTTCTCCTTTTAGTTTCACAAAATCAGCTTAAATTTCATTATCAGGCTTAATAGACGATGCTTCCCATGTTCGCGATGGTGTGTTCTCGTCAGGGGTCGGCTTCGGGGTATTGCAATAGACAGTGGTGACCTCTGGATCAAAACACTTTCCGTCTGATACCACAGATAGTAATGTGAGCGTCATGATGGGTGCAATGAACGCTCCAATAACGCCAAATAGTGCACTTCCTAGAACTGCTGAGACGACAAGAAGTGCTACTGAGATCACTTGAGGTGTGTGATTTTTCACTTTAACGAGTTTTTCATCCTCAACACATCTGCCGCCACCTTTTGCTGTAGAGCGCATGCTTTGATGATGGAGAGGGAGATGTGTGTAACTTGAAATTGATGACATGGGTTCCTCCTTGTTTTGCTTGGGGTGGGTTATAACCTGGTTCCTTTACTGAAATGCCCGCCACTACGAGCTTGCTCAAATTGAGGTAAACTCCGAGCTGCTGGAGCAGCGGCTGTCCTCACATGCCCTCTGCTTAAATGTGGTCCTGATGCCGCTGTAGCAGCAGGTGCTCTTGCAGTAGGTATATAGGAGTTCGTTTGGCGAGGGGTGACGGGAGTTGCATCCCGGTACCAACTGAATGTGGGTGCCGGAGGGTTATAGGGTCTTGAGTGATACGTATGGTGCACATTGACTGATCTGTAAAAATCATCATCTGTGATTGCAGTGACCATCAATAATCCCACTAGGGTCATGGTAGTCAGAGCCATCGCGCCAGCTGGACCAAAAAGAATCAATCCAATAACAAAAGAGCTGACTAGCAAAGCGACCGCTGTCATTGTAGAAGGACCTCCCTTCATGTCATCGGAGCATTGAGCTGCGGAGCGGTCTGTTTGCGCGATCTGGGTAGGAGCGTTTGAAATGGCTGTAGTCATCGGTTCCTCTTGAATTAATATTGTTTAGCGCGGACGTATGAGTCCATGTTGAAGTTGATCAGAATGCGGTCGTAGGTAGAAATGAGCGAATCATTATACCCCATGATGATGTGGTCATTAACGTCCCAATTGCGGTAAACGAAATAATCGCCTGAGCTCATCTTCCAGGTGGTGCCGTTTTCGAGGTAGACATGTCCTTTTGAGTGGTCAATGCCGATGATCCAGTGGGAATATGGTCCAAAGGCAATAGGGCTTACAACGAGATCAGCGCGGACATAGGTGTTTGTATTTTGGTTCGTGATGTAGAAATCTCCCGAAGCAAACCAGCTATAGTTAGGGGTCACAACGATCGGATCGTTGAGTCTCCATGAGTTTAAGCGATAAGAATCACTAGACATCACTTCCCAACGTGTCCCATCTTCCATATCGAGAGTATGGCCTGAAAGACCAACGGCTGATAGCCAGTGGGTGTAATCGGGAACGTAGTAGGTGCTTGTCAAGTGGATGCTAGCGCGTTGCTTAGCGGAAGCAAAGATAAAATCTGAGCGCTTCACCTCTTTTTTTGTAGAAGCTTGAGTTTCAGCAGTTTCCTCTTCCGCTCGTTGTTCAGTGGCTCGTTGCTGTCTCATGAAGAGTTTCAGCTCTGCGTCTTGGGGAGAGGTGCGGCGGATGACGCGCTCTTGATGCGGTTGAGGCACTGTTTCTGTAGGAAGGGGTTCATTAGCCCAAGAGGCTGTCGTGAGAATAAGCGTTGAAAGGAGAGTTAAGTAGTGTGATGATTTCATATGAGTTACCGTAGGTTCTAGTGCAAGTGTTCCATGCACAGCATGGTTTTTCCAAAAAAAGTATCAGATTGTACGATTATTCAAAAATAAAATCTTCATAAGCGTGAGAGGGTTGAGCGATTGATTTAATTTAATGTAGTTTAGTTTATGTAAATTAACTTAAATTAAGTGTTGACAATCTGTAATTAAACGTAATAGAATTACGAATGAAGCGGCAGTATTTGTACGGTGCTCCGCAACTAACTTAATAGAAGAGGATCTTTAAAGATGCACATCCAACAAGACAATCAAGGGACTCAGCTCAATGAGCAAGTCGCAATCAATATCTTATCCCATGAGTTTGCACAACCAGCTAGCAAGCTCGAACGCGTTGAATTTTATACAGGCAAAGATCGCTTGACGCTTCAAGTGAGAAACATCCACCGAGTGAGAGAACTCCAAGAGGCTAATGACAACTTACAGCGCCAAGTCAGAGAAAATGAAATCTCCTTATCGACTTCACATGATCCGTTAACGATCATTGCTCAGATTGAACAGTGCAATATCTTGATCTCTCGCAATACAGGGGAAATTTTAAATATCCACATCCAAAATGAACGCAGACTGGCTCGCATTGCTCAATTAGAAGCAGAAAACATTAACTTACAACAAGATATCACTGATTTCCAAGGCAAATTCAGCAACTGTCACGAGATCAATGATCGAGCTGGCTATGCAGCGGAATTCTTCCTTGGCAGAGCTCAGTATGAGAAGAACTTAGTAGAGATCCGTGAGTTAAGCCAGCAGTAAGAAGTTGCGGAGCACCGTAAGAACCTATCTCACTAATGAGGCTTCGTCGATTTTCGGGATTATTTTGGCCGATTTTTGATTCGTTTTGTGGGGGTTGTATCAAACTCCGTATACTACCCCCACAAAATGAATCGAAAACTCGGCTCAAAAGAACCCGAAAATCGACACAAGCTCATTACTGAGATAGGTTCAAAGATCGGGTGGGAAACTGCCCGGTCTTTTTTTTTAAATTGAGATTGACGCAAACTCTTTAAAATACTACAGTGTCTTTACAAGTTCATAATCTCCCATCTCTTGCCCAGGTGGTGAAATTGGCAGACACGCCAGATTTAGGTTCTGGTGCCGAAAGGTATGTAGGTTCAAGTCCTATCCTGGGCAATTTTAGTTTTCATCAAGATCGTAGACTGGATGGATTTCAAAGCCTGCCTGTCTAACAGCAAAGATCGCCTGTGCGATCGGTTCCCATTGAGCTTTTTTGTCGATGTGAAGCAAGACTTTAGTTTGGGTATGGTCTCTGGGGAGCAAGCCCAATGCTTGTTGGTTGCGGAGCTCTTTTTGAATTTCATCTACAGAGTTGATTAGGTACTCGTTGAACTCTGTGATCCACTTATATTGCCCTGAATCATTGACGCTGAGATTGACAATAAAACTGTCTTGATGCCCAAGGGTTGAGGATTCTTGGCTAGCTGGCTGTACTTTGACGAGTTGAATCTCGGAATCAAAGAGGGCAGCTCTTGTAACGGCAAGCGTCGCAAAGACTGCCACAACCAGAAAGAGAAAATCGACCATAGGGGCTAAATTAAACCCGCCGCCGCTTTTAAGTTCTTCATCTGGAATAATGCTCATGGAGACTCCCGTTGGGTTTACGCTTTTGAAACTGAGGTGCGGTCGTCGATTAGGGTCGCAAGGCTCATCCCTTCATTTTCAACATATGCCAGGGTTCTGACTAGGCGATATTTTGCTGTAGAGTGGAGGATCAGGGCTAAAATGGCGACGCTGATACCTGCAACAGTGGTTCCAACGGAAACACCAAGTCCGTCAAACAGGGTCGAAATGCTCTCAATTGAACGGTTGATGTCGTAAAAGGCATAAAACATCCCCAACACGGTTCCTAGAAGCCCGAGCATTGGAGCTAAGATGGCGATATCATTAAGTAGTCCGATCCGCTGCCAAAAATGAACGGAGGCGCGCTTTCCTTCTGCTTTCATCGATTCAACCATAATGGGAAGCCCATGGCGCCTTGAATGGATCCCCGTGGCAACCATTTTGCTAAACACATTTTCATGAAGAGAGCAGAGCGAAAGAGCTTCATCAAATTGGTTGCTCATGAGTTTGTTTTGGAGAGTTTTAACAAACATTTGAGAGGGCTTACCATAACTGTTAAGAGAAAGGAGGCTGTAAGACCAAATCCCGATGGCGGTGACAGACATGAGGCCAAGTAAGGTGTAAATATAGGGGGATCCGGCAAATGCCTGCTCTAAATTAACCTCGATCGCATCTTGCCTTCCTGAGGTTTTTTCGACTTGCAAGGTTGCAGGGGCCTCCCCGCCGATTGTCGCACGATCAAGTTCTGTTAATTCAACTTGAGGGGTTGGGACAGCTGCTTCTAAGGGTTCTGATTCTAGAGCAATTTCGCTTTGTGTATCGACTATCTCTGGGGCTTCTGGCTCTAGAGTAACTGCTTCTTCAATCTCGTCGTAACCAGTAAGATCGCTTGAGTCTGCGACAGAGTTATCTACAAAGGGAAAATCGTCGAGGTCATTTTGATCGGCACCGGCAATTGGGGTGGGGTCCTCTTTGATCTCTTCAGCGATTTCTTCAGTTTGGGTTTCAAGGGCGATCGACTCTTCAAATTCTGCAGCGTCATTTTGAAGCTCTTCTTCCAAAGCGAGAATTTCTTCTTCAAACTCATCAATTTCATCTTCAAAAAGGGTGAGCTCTTCTTCAAATTCAGAGGTGTAGAAAGAGGGGGTCGGAGCGAGTTCAACAGGTTCTGCATGAGCCAAATTAATGCTTAAAAGACAGGCGCTTGTGATCAGAATGTGAAAAGGTTTCATGGCTGCGTTAACTCCACCATTGAGGGTTGATAATTTTAATTTTCAGATTAACAAGGGGGGTGGTATTGATTCAAGCAGAAATCCATTCTCAACAATTTTCTCGTCTGTTATTCTCTATCACTCTATAAAAAGCGAGGAAACGTGAAGCCAAAACAGCTAAAATCTCCTTTCACATGGGATACAAGGCGCCCTTTATTTACTGATGGGGTTCTTTTTGTTCCGCAGTATTATGCTGACCATTCCCAAGCGGTATTTCCTGGGGTAACCGATCCTCAAGTGTTTGCTAAACCAGCTCCTGTTTATATCGAATATTGCAGTGGAAATGGAGCGTGGATTGTTGAAAAGGCTCAGCAGTTTCCTCAATTCAATTGGATTGCTGTCGAAAAACGCTTTGATCGGGTGCGCAAAATTTGGTCAAAAATGCGCAATTTAAATTTGGGCAACCTGCTTGTGGTTTGTGGTGAGGCTCAACCCTTTTCTCGATACTACTTAAGTGAACATTCAATTGATGGTTGCTACATCAACTTCCCAGATCCCTGGCCCAAGGATAAGCATGCGAAACATCGGCTGTTTCAATCTGCATTTATTCAAGAGATCGCGCGCATTATGGTTCCTGGAGGCAAGGCGATTGTAGCCACAGATGATGCGGTTTGGTCTGAGAGGATTTGCGCTGCGATGCTGGGGACCACTTTGTGGCAATCGGTCTTTCCAGCTCCTTTCTATGTCAATCAGTGGCCTGATTATGGCACATCTTATTTTAATGAGTTGTGGCTTGAGAAAGGAAAAGAGATCCACTACATGCAATTTGTAAATCACAAGGAGCTATGATTTCTGCCGACCACATGTGTTTGTATCGAGAGGGTGTCCCATTTTATCCTTTTGTCCTTGATGAAAAGGTTCCCTTAGATCAAGCAGCTGATGCCGCGTTTGTATTATTGCCATGCAGAAAAGATTCCGATTTGAATTGGAATGATGCAATCGCAAGGGCGCATGCGTGCCAGGCTTCTGGAAAATTGATCCTCTGGTATTTTGATTTTGGGTTGGAAGAGTTGAGCTCACTTTGGGATGGTGAGACAACGTTTTTATCTTATACTGTTGCCATTGATGCATTTGTACAGGAGATTTGGCCAAGGTTTAACAAACAGACCCTTGGCGTGTGCGTCTATCGCGGAAAAGTTGGATTAATGCGGTTTGATCCCCTTGATTTTAATCGTTGGGCAACTGACCTGCATATTGAGGCTCCTTCTCCTTTGCATCAGCAACTGTTTACCTGCGAAATCCTCTCGCAGCTGCTCCATCGATTGATCTCTTTTTTTCCTGAGTCGGCGCTCCCAATTGCTTGCATCGACATGGAGTGTTGTTTAAGTCCCGCACTTCAAGCTTTAATGGTAGCAAAATTGCGTCTGGAACACCTTTCTTTGTTCCTTAAAGGTGCGAGAATCCCTTTGAGCCGTTTTCATTGGGAAGAATCGGGGGGGCTAAGCTCTGTGAAAGATGAAGAGCCTCAAGTGGCAGTGTGCATACCTGAAAATTTTAATTGTCATGCGTTGTTAGATGCACTGTTCACATATCTTCAAATGAATCATGCGAAATTTAGGATGATTTCAGAGGCGCGTCTTACTGAGGAGTGGAACGGAATTAACACGCTGATCGCAATTTCAGACTTAATGAGCCCGTTAGGTAAACGTAAACTAAAAGGATTTGAAGCGGCTGGTGGTGAAGTGATCTCGTGGGTAAAGAAGAAAAGCTAATCGGAGCAGAGGGATTTGAACCCCCGACCCACTGCTCCCAAAGCAGTTGCGCTAGCCAAACTGCGCTATGCTCCGATTAGAAGTTACGTACTTTATCTCAAAGCTCTTTTTTTTCACAACAGGAAAAATTGAGCAGCAGAAATATCCCC
>CAYWSY010000051.1:0-14023 GCA_964461105.1 uncultured bacterium | reverse complement strand
GGGCAGCATGTGTTACGCTTTACGGGCCCAACGACCGAAGCGTGCAGGAGGATTTTTTATACGGGAGAAATCCCGATGCGGCTTACCTTAAGGAAGTCGCCGGTCATCTGGCGCGCGGAGCACACATTCAGCATCGCAATTGGTGCTGCGGGAAATGCGCGCGTTTGCGATTGTTGTATGAGCAGAGGTTGAAGACGATGCTGCACCAGATAGATTAGGCCCAGAGGAGCTGCTGGCAACACTTGAAGAAAAAGGAGGTATTGAAAATGCAGCCATTTAAAAAGCACCTATTATTAATGATTATTCGCTTGTTGTCGCTTGATTTAAGCGCAGGGTGCGTAGCGCATCTGCTGCTTGTCTGGCAGTCCATCTGTCAGCTGGATTGACTTGCAATAATTTCCAAATGACAAACTCAAGGCTCTCTTTATTTGCAGGCGGTTTCATCCAGCGCTTTTGAGTAAGAGGCACGAGATTCCAATTGATGTTTTGCCAAAGAGTTAAATGATCGGGATCGTGAGTTCTTTTTAAGAATTCAACGAGTTTAGGGTTTTGAGCGAGGTAAGTTGGATCCAAATCTTTTTCAAAGAGATACAGAAGGCTAATCCCTAAAGACCAGCTGTCATGTATGGGTGTGGCAAAATCATAGTTTAGGCGACTAAAATACTGGGGAGGAAGGAAATCGATGGAACCGCCATCAGTTGCTGTGTGATCGCCGATAGAGATGGCAAGTCCAAAGTCTCCCATAGCAACTTTGATGTCGCCTTGTTCATCTATTCTAAATAAGTAATTTGTGGGTTTGACGTCGCGATGCACTTTTCCTTTTTCGTGGATCACGGCAAGTTCCTCTGCCATTTGCTGAGCAATATTAAGCCGTGTCGATTCATCTTGTGTGTTGATGAGATCAGCTTCGATTGCATCAGCAAGATCCCCGTGTAGTTTTGTTTCTAGCCAACAGGGATTCTCTCCATGAATGTAGCTTTTTGGAATGATTCTATCGGTGAGATGTTTGACATGTTTGTAATCTTGTCGGAACCAGATTGGCTCCTTAACATCAGGCTGCTCAGAACAAAGTCCAACTACTGTCCAGGTTTTTGTGCTAATGGCATCATGATAGCGCTTGTAAGTACCTTCGCCAAATGGAGCTTTTTGATTGAATAGAATAAAGAGTTCTCCAGTTCCCGTGACCATAACGCCGATGTTCAGTTTTTTAATTGCACCTATGCAGGCTCTGGTTTTTCCTTTTTCGGTTAATGTTGCAGCTTGTGTGGAAAGTTCAGCAATAATCTCTTTGCAAAGGGGGTCTGCTTTGATGATTTCATTGATTTGCTGCGCATAGGCGATGACGGCGCTTTCAAGAATTGCTGAGGAGCTGGTAAAGGCTTGTGGAGCTGGTGAAGAAGGTGAGGAAGAGCTTGGAGATGAATAGCTAAATGGGGAGTTGTATCGCGAGGTGATTGAAGGGCTGCTCGTTGTCAGGGTCTCCTCTGATTCCCCAAAGAAATCAGTCTCTTCATCGGTCGAAAAGTCCGATGGGTAAGAGTCGGTATGGGTAAAAGATGAGGAAGCAGAAGATAAAGCGCTCATTATTCTCCTTAATTATTAATAAAGTTATTGATTAAAACATGTTATATCAATTAATGTCGCTATTTGTCAAGTTAATTTAGTGTTTTTTGAAATGTTGTCGTTAGTGAATATAGTGCTTCCTTTGAACCGGAAGGGGTGTATAACTTTAACCAGGAGTTCTCCTGGCCCTGTGTTTTCTAGCTTGATAAGCTCAAATCTTCTTTTCACGTCTGACACATTTTGGTTTTTAGGAAAAAGAAAAGGTTTAACACTGCTTGTAATCATATGATTAGAACAACTAGCCGACATAAAACAATTCTTTTTTGCAATCAATTGCTTAGATTTAAAATTATTGTATGCCATTAGTTGATAAAAGTCAACTAGCAATAAAATTTAATTTCAGATAGTTTTTAGTAAGCTTTATTTAATGAATGTGACTTGCTTTTTATTAAATGCTTATGAGTCGTTACGGAACGTAACCCTTTGAGAAAGAATAGGATCCAGGTGTGCCAGTTGCCCTCTGCAGTAATCTCATAGAGGGCCCTTAGATAAGAGAGCCTGTTTCGCTGGATGTAGTGGCTTAAGAATAGGCAAGGGGCTGCCAGAACCCCTTTGCGGTATAAAAAAAGAGGGACCATCAATCGGGCGATCCTCCCATTCCCATCCATGAAAGGGTGGATGATGAGCAGCTGGGCTACAAGCAAAGAGAGCTGAAGAAGGGGCTCATCCGTCGTTTGATTGCAGTAGGTGAGCCATTGTTTCATCGATGAGTCCACGCGCGTAGGGGGAGGCGGAAGGTAGTAGGCTTCTACTGGGGAGCAGCCTTGCGGGCCGATCCAATTTTGGGTGGTTCGGTAATGTCCAAGCTTGCTTTGGTTAGTTGCCCTCGACCGTTTGATGTGGGCGTGGATGGTGCAGAGAAGTGTTTTAGAAAAGGGGCGCTTTTCAAGCGCCTTTCGGGCATATTCAAAAGCGCTAAGAATAGCGTGAATTGCTTGTTTGTGATTCCTGGAAGCAACACCAGTTTTAACACAGCTTAAAGAAGTGGATGCTCTTGCCTCTTTAAGTGCGCAAGCGCGCACAACTTCTTTGAGATGAGGTATGCGCTGAAGGGATGTATTGTAATTCTCAAGCTCTTTGTGGGTGCGCGCAAGAGCTCTTTCAAGCTCTCGATTCATCGCAATTGCAATCGGCAGCTTTTTAGGAATGTATGGCTTTAAGGAAGAAGGGTGGGGCATGCAGGTCCTCGCATCCCCCTCACTCTACCTGACAAAATATTTCTTTACAGCGAAAAAAAAACCTTCAGCTTATCGACAAAACTGCGCTTGCGCGGAGAATTTTGCTCTCCTTCCAAGGCTCCAAATTCTGTGAGGAGTGCTTTTTGTTTTTCGTTTAAGCCAACGGGAGTTTCAACGGTAATTTTAATGAGTAGATCGCCTCGCCCTTGCCCATGAACATTAGGAGCTCCTTCAGCTTTAACGCGAAGCACTTTTCCATATTGGGTGCCTTCTGGAATGGTGATGCGGCAGGTCTCGCCCAATGGGGTTGGAAGTTCTTTTTTACAGCCTAAAGCTGCCTCTGCAAAACCGATGGGGAGCTCGACAATGATGTCATCACCATCTCGTTGGAAGAGGGAATGGGGGTCTACAGAAATAAAGACATACAGATCGCCTGGAGGGCCGCCGCGCTCTCCTGCGTCCCCATGACCGGTTAAACGCAGGCGCATGCCTGTGTCGACTCCAGGGGGAACTTTGATGCTCAAGGGTTGTTTCTTCTTTACTCTGCCGGCACCTTTGCAGTCGTGGCACGGATCGGCAATCGTCTGGCCGCTACCTTGACATTGAGGGCACGTGCTTGCCATGGAAAAAAAGCCTCTGCTTTGAACGACTTGACCAGAGCCACGGCATTGCGTACATTTTCTAATGCTATTTGCCGTGCGGGCGCCAGAGCCATCGCAGGTAGAGCAGTTGATGTAATTGGTGAGATTGACCTCTTTTTCAACCCCTTTCATCGCTTCATCAAAGGAGATGGTGAGATTCATTTTTTTGCTCGAGCCTTGGCGAGAACCTGGATCTTCCGCTTCTGATTCAAAGCCAAACAGAGAATCAAAAATCGAATCGCCCCCTCTGCCGCCTCCGCCTCTGCCGCCAAAGGCATTCATAAAGGTATGCAGCGCTTCTTCCATGGAGGAGAATCCGCCGTGGCCGCTGCCACCTCCGCCCATACCACCACGCAGAGCGTCTGCTCCATATTGGTCGTAAATTTGACGTTTTTTCTCGTCGCTTAAGACCTCGTAGGCTTCAGAGATTTGCTTGAATTTCTTTTCGGCGTCAGGATTGCCTTGATTGCGGTCTGGATGGTGCTTAAGGGCGCTTTTGCGATAGGCTTTTTTGATTTCATCTTGAGAGGCGTCCTTGGCAAGACCCAACACGTCGTAGTAATCGCTCATAATATCCTAAGAGGTTTTTTAACCCTGATTTTAGCAGTGGCTGAAGATTTTTTCAAGAAAATTGGCAAACAGAAGGATTAAGTGCTAAATCAAAAAGGTGCTGTCGAAGAATCGGAAGGACAGCACCTGATTTAAGGAACTTAGAAGCTGAAGCTTCTTTGTTTCGGTTTTTTATATTTGAGAGCGGCTTTAGCTTTTGCTCTGCTCTTGACAGAGGGTTTATCGTAGAAACGGTGAGCTTTAGCGGATTTCATCACGCCTTCTTTATCAAGTTTTTTCTTAAGAGCTCTCAGTGCTTTATCAATGGGCTCACCGGTACGGACTTTTACGCTTGTCATGAATCTGGTTTCCTAGGTTAAGGGATTTAGTTTACTATCCCCCAGATTATAGGGAAGGGGGGCGATATTTTTCAATTGATTCGTTAAGGGGTATGGAGATAGATGAGTTCTGCATCAGGGGATTTGTGCTCTAACGGTGCTAAATTAAGCCATTTAAGAATGGAATCAAATCCAGGCGGGGGGGCTACTTCTGGAGCGGCGATTCCCTCGCAAGAGCCGCCGATGCACATGACAGTTTCAACGCCTTTCAGAGCTTCCATTGCGGAACTGCGGCTTAAAAGTGCCGAAGTGGTCAGTTCTATTTGATCTGAAGTGCTTCCTCCTTTTAAGACGAATAGATCGGAAGTGCGCGAGGGCATGACGCAGGCAAATGAGCCTGTGATGTTGGGGAGGAAGGCTAAGAGCGAGCAGAAGCTTTTTAAAGGGATTTTTAGGCCGAAGCTTAATGTTTTGGCAACAGCGACTCCAACCCGCGTTCCGGTATAGGAGCCTGGGCCAACTCCAACGGCGATGGAGGTGAGTTGTTGGAAGGTCAGGCCAGCTTCTTTTACAAGCGCTTGGATATTTGGAAGGAGGGTAGCTGAAAGATTATTGACATGAGGGTAGGTTCTTGAGGCAATGATGTTCCCGTCCTTGTTTAAAGCAAGGAGGCTGTTTTCTGAGCTTGTGTCAATAATGAGTTGCATATGAGATCTCTCATTCTACCAGGTTTTCCTAAGGGGGGCAATCACTGAAATTATTTTTATCTTTAAAAAAGGGGAGCCCGAGTTGCACTATTTTGAAATTGATGATAAAGTGAATCACTCGTTACCTCGACTTTGTACATTTTTAGCTCGACTGCCTCGGTCCATTTGTTTTCTGAGGCGTTTATTTAAGCGGGAAGGGGTTTTTAACCCCTTCCCGCTTAAATAAATCGACTAGTTTGGCCTTAAGGCCAAACGTCAGGGAACAAATAGGCAAGGCAGTCGGGCTAAAAATGTGCAAAGTCGGGGCTATGCGAGTCGTTTTCTGTTGGGTATACATAAGGAGCCTATTTTGAGTATTGATAATGATAATCCTATTGCCGATGATGAAGATTTAGAAGAGGCTTTGGCTGAAGCTGTCGAACAATCGATTCATGATGATCGGCAAAAGCCGATTGCAGCAGCAGATCTTCCCTCACAGGTGTTTATTGTTCCTCTGAGCAGGCGTCCTTTTTTTCCGGGGATGGCGGCGCCGATTGTTATTGAACCAGGTCCCTTTTATGAGGTGCTCAAGGTTGTTGCCAAATCGGAGAATAAATTTTTAGGGCTCTTTTTGACGCGTGTAGAAGAGGCGAACATCTACAAGGTTGGGTTTAATGATCTTTATGATGTGGGTGTCTTAGCGCGGATTTTGCGGATTATTCCCATGGAACAAGGGGGTGCTCAAGTTGTTCTCAACATGGAAAAAAGGATTTCCATCCGCAAACCAATGAAAGCGGGAAAGCATCTCAAAGCGCAGATCAATTACCATGAAGATCCTTCGGGGAAGCTTTCCAAAGAGCTCAAAGCGTATTCGATTAGTATCATCACAACGATTAAAGAGCTTCTCAAGCTCAACCCTCTATTTAAAGAAGAGCTTCAAATTTTCTTAGGCCATTCTGATTTTACAGAGCCTGGAAAACTTGCCGATTTTGCGGTGACTCTGACAACAGCGAGCAGAGAGGAATTGCAAGATGTTTTGACGAGTTTTGATTTGCAAACGCGCATTGATAAGGCGCTTGTCTTATTGAAAAAGGAGCTTGATTTAAGCCGTTTGCAAAATAGCATTAATCTCAAGATTGAAGCGACCATTTCGAAAACGCAGCGGGAATTCTTTTTGCGTGAACAACTCAAGACCATTAAGAAAGAGCTTGGTCTTGAAAAAGATGATAAGACATGTGATTTAGAAAAATTTCAAGAGCGGTTAAAACAAAGAACTGTTCCCGAAGATGTGATGACGGTGATTAAAGAAGAGATGGGTAAACTGAGCGTGCTTGAGGTGCAGTCAGCCGAATACGCGGTGTGCCGAAATTATCTCGATTGGCTAACGATCGTGCCTTGGGGGATTCGCAGTGGGGATACTGAGCCTGGCCTCGATATCAAATTTGCTAAGCGAGCTCTCGAAGAAGACCATTATGGCCTCAGCGACATTAAAGAGCGGATTTTGGAGTTTATTGCAGTTGGCAAGCTCTCCGGTGGGATTAAAGGGAGTATTATCTGTTTAGTCGGTCCTCCTGGTGTTGGTAAAACGAGCATTGGTAAAAGCATCGCACGCGCACTCAATCGGAAATTTTATCGATTTTCAGTGGGTGGAATGCGCGATGAAGCGGAGATTAAAGGACATCGGCGGACCTATATAGGTGCGATGCCAGGAAAAATGATTCAAGCTCTTAAGTTCACGCAATCGATTGATCCTGTGATTATGCTCGATGAGGTCGATAAGATGGGCTCCAGTTATCATGGAGATCCTGCATCTGCTCTCTTGGAAGTGTTAGATCCAGAACAAAACAAGGATTTTCTCGATCACTATCTTGATGTGCGGTGTGATTTATCGAATGTATTGTTTATTGTCACAGCAAACGTGCTTGATACGATCCCAGAGCCTTTGAAAGACCGGATGGACATCTTGCGGTTGTCAGGCTATATTCTCGAAGAAAAAGTGCAGATTGCAACCAAATATTTAATCCCGCGCAATCGTAAAGCGATGGGATTGAAAAGTTCCGATGCGGAGTTTACTCGCCCTGCGTTGCATCAAATTATTAACGGATATGCAAGGGAATCAGGCGTCAGAAGTTTAGAGAATTACATCAAGAAGATTTTGCGTAAAATTGCAGTGAAGGTTGTGAAATTCCGTGAAAAGGCGACAGATAAAAAGGAAAAAGGGGCCAAAGAGGTGATTTCCGATCGGAATTTAGTGAGTTATTTAGGGAAGCCTATTTTCACGACAGACCGATATTATGAGCGTACCCCTGCTGGAGTTTGCATGGGATTGGCATGGACCTCTATGGGAGGGGCGACACTGTATGTTGAAGCGATTAAAACTCCTGCTGAAAAAGTGGAGATGAAGCTCACTGGGCAGGCTGGCGATGTGATGAAAGAGTCGGCTCAGATTGCATGGTCTTACATCAATAGCTTAAGTAGTAAATATACCGGTGGGCATCAGTTTGAGAAATGTCACGTGCATGTTCACATTCCAGAGGGTGCGACACCAAAAGATGGTCCATCGGCGGGCATCACGATGGTGACATCGATGCTCTCGCTTCTTCGCAACGAGCCGGTGATCGAAGATTTAGGAATGACAGGAGAATTGACCCTGACAGGCAAGGTATTACCGATCGGGGGCCTTAAAGAAAAACTCATCGCTGCAAAGCGTTCAGGGGCAAAGGTCTTGGTTTTTCCGAAGGATAATCGCAGAGATTATGACGAGCTTCCTTCCCATATCAAGAAGGGGATTAAGGTTCACTTCATCAACCATTATGACGAGGTGTTTCATGTCGCTTTCCCTCGAGCCTAATACGTTTGCATCCTCTATTCGCTCCAAATACATCGATCCTGTCAGGCTCGAGTTGTGGGCAGAGGAAGTCAAACATTCGGGCAAGACGATTGCTACACTGAACGGTTCCTTTGATCTGATGCATGCAGGGCATTTAGAGATGATCTACCAAGCATCATTGCAAGCAGATCTTCTCTTAGTTGCGCTGAATACCGATCGCTCCATTCAAGCATATAAAAGTCCTTCCCGTCCGATTATCCCTTTGGAATTTCGATTGCAGATGATGGCTGCCTTAGGGATGGTGGATATGGTGAGTTGGTTTGATGAATTAGACCCGTGCGCGTTTCTTGAGAAGGTCAAACCGGATGTTCATGTCAATGGGGCGGAATATGGAGAAGAGTGTATTGAAGCAAAGACGGTCCGTGCTCATGGGGGGCGGATCCATATTGTTCCTTTGGTTCCCGGTTTATCCACAACACAGATCCTTAAAAAAATTGTGCACACATGCGCTTAATTAGCTCTTTCGACACAGAAAAACAAGCTTATACTCTCTATGCGCTCCTTCTTAAAGAAGGGATTCAGAACACATATGAGCCGTTTCAAGATGAAACAACGCATCAAAAGCGGTATAGGCTTTGGGTCTATGATGAGAATGATTTTGAAATCTCTTTAGAGTGGGCGGAACGCTACCGCAATCACCCTGATGAGCAGATGTTTCAAAATCTCCAGGCCCCCTTAATTTCCTCACTTCCCCCATCTCAAGGTAGCACGGATAATGGGCTTGACTCGCTTGAGCCGATTCCTCCATTGCAGAAAAATCGCTTTTCCTTTTCGCTGACTCACTGGATCATTGCCATTTGTGTGTTTCTATTCATGTGGATTGATATTCAAGAAACACAGCTCACTGCTGCAAAAGGCCCTGTTGCTGCTCAAATTTCTTTTACGCCTGTGCAACAGGCGCTCTTGTTTGATGACCCATCTGACTTTCAACGGCAGACAGACCTGTTTTTAGACGCGCATGACTTAAAGCCCTATAAAGAAGTCAAAGACTTGCCGCCACGGATCCTTGCAGACTTAAGACGGCTTGAACAGGTTCCTATCTGGAGAGGTTTTTACAATCAGTGGGTCACAGCGCGCAAGGCAAAAGGGGAGGCTCTTGCTACCCCGCCACTTTTTGAAAAGATCCGACAAGATCAATGGTGGCGTTTATTTACCCCTTGCTTGATGCATCGGGACTTTCTTCACATTTTGTTTAATTTAGCGTGGATCTGGATTTTAGGAAGACAGATTGATGAGCGGCTGCGCCCATGGCGTGTAATTCCACTGATCCTGATTATTGGCATTGTCTCAAACGTCGCCCAATATTTGATGAGCGGTCCTTTTTTCTTAGGCATCTCTGGGGTTGTGGTTGGGCTTGCGGGGTTTATTTGGATGCGTCAAAGAATAGCTCCTTGGGAAGGTTATCCATTAAGTAAAGCGACGTTTCTTTTTTTAATCATTTTTGTGTTAAGCATGCTCGCATTAGAATGGATTACACTTGGAATTGAATTCTTCTCTGCAGTGAGTGTCATGCCGATGATCGCCAATACTGCTCACGTGGTGGGCGGCCTTTGTGGGATGTTTTTAGGAAAATTCAGCTTTTTTGGCAGGAGGCTGAAATGAGCGCACGTGACATTATTATTTTAGGATGCTCGAGTCAACAACCAACCCGCACGCGTAACCACGGAGCTTATCTTGTGCGCTGGAATGAAGAAGGGCTTCTTTTTGATCCAGGTGAGGGAACGCAACGCCAATTTATCTTTGCAAACGTCGCCCCTACCTGTGTGACTCGCATTTTTGTCAGTCACTTTCATGGAGACCATTGCTTAGGGCTCGGCTCAATGCTCATGCGCCTTAACCTCGATAAGGTCACCCACCCGATCCACTGTTATTACCCTGCAAGTGGAAAGGTCTATTTTGATCGTCTGCGCTACGGCACAATATATCATGAAATCATCGAAGTCATCGAACATCCAGTTAGCAGTGAAGGGATTGTGCATATCGACGATCATTTCCAGATCGAAGCTAAATTTCTCGAGCACGGCGTCGATAATATTGGTTGGCGTATTAAAGAGCCCGATACCCGCAAATTTGATCGGAACAAATTAGATGCTCTAGGCGTAAGAGGCCCACTTGTGCGCACGCTTGAACAAGAAGGGGTTATTCGTATCGATGGAAGGACCATTCATCTCGATGAGGTCAGCCACATTCGTCCCGGAGATGTTCTTGCATTAGTCATTGATACTCTTCCCTGTCAGGAAGCAATTGATCTTGCGCGCGATGCCAAGGTGCTTTTGTGTGAGAGCACCTATCTTGAAGCACATCACCATTTAGCCTCTAAACATCATCATATGACGGCAGCACAAGCAGCTCAGATTGCAAAAAAAGCGGGTGCAAAACAACTCATTCTGACCCATTTTTCCGCGCGTTATCAAGACCTTGGTGAGTTTGCAAGAGAGGCCAGAGCAATCTTCCCAAATACGGTAATTGCAGAAGACTTCAAGGTGTTTCCGTTTCCCCTGAATTAAGTAGCAAGCTGCGATGGAATAGGTATTTGAGTCGTCCCAATACTCCTGGAGGGTGGATCACAGGTGTTTTTCGTGCCATGAGCTCACCTGCAGGAAAGAGGGGTCGATTAACAAATGGGGCAGAGAGTAATTCGTGGGTCGCCGAAGCGGTATTTGAAAGAACAGAAGGGATGAGCCTATTGCTTGGAGATTCCGGGGTGTCTGGATGAGTAAAGCCAATGCCAAGAAGGGGTCCGGTCAAAGGAAGGGCTGCAAAAAAGTGGAGGAAGACCCTCTCTAAAATATTGCGGAGCCGATCTAGGAATCCGAAGTGATAATCGCGGATATCCACTTGGGAGTTGTAGACTTTAATTGCTTTGTCAGCATCGAGTGTGGCATCGAGAAAGGCTACCGCAAATGCCTCTTCGCGGAAAGAGACTGCAGTGCAATTAGATCCGAGCATGTGGTAAGAATGTTTCCCTTGCGCCTTCTCAAAGCGCTCTTTCATGACTTGAGCTTTTTCTGCACGAGTCATTGGTTTAATCTTTACTCTAATTTTTCCTGACACGATATGTTTGCGAATCTGGGTCAGTTCAATTAAGATGCGATCGAGCTCAGGTTCATTGCGTTCAAGCATCGCTTTTTCTACATCTTTCAATGTGATGGAAGCGCAATAGTGCCCTTCAGCTTTCATTGCAGAGCGAATCGCTTTCATATTTTTGATCAAAGAAAACAGGCAGGGATTATGCGTGCGATCCTGATGCAGCAGGTATTGCTTGACAACAGGAATCACCTGGCCCGCTTGAATGCGAGAGACATTAGAATCATGATTGCGATAAACACCTGGAACGGTTTTAAAAAATTGCATGCCGAAATCAGCCACCTTTCTGGGATAAAATCCAACAGAAAACACTTCGGCATCTCCGGTTTTCCTTTTGGGAATAATGATTTGAGTGAAGCTATGACCACTATCTTTAAAGTCAATTGAGCTCGGAAGTCTTCTGCCAACTGGGCAAGACGTCACAAATTGCAGAGCGTATTTATCACCAGATGGAACTGTTTTTAATGGAACGAGGCAAGAAGAACGATCCGGGTGCCCCAGTGCAAAACCCTGATAAGTAATGCGCATGTCACCTAAGTTACGGCAGCTCAATTCAGACCATGATACCCATTGGTAACGAGCGCTGTTTTCTCGGTTTTCAACGCGAAAATAGAGTTGGTTGCCCTTCATTCGGATAGGGAATTGTACAAATGGAAAATAGTGGAGCCAAAATCGATCCCGCGCATGGGATAAAAATTCGGGATGATTGCGCAGGAAACGAGGAGTGATCCCAAGTATTGAGAATTTCGCAACCATATCTAGGTTTTCTTGGGCGCTATAATGTGCGGGAATCGGTTTCCCCGTCTTTTTAAGAAAGATAAAGTAGGCGCGTTCTAATTTAGCCACTTCTCTTTTGAGCTCAGGGCTCTTTTTAGCATGCTCGATGAGTTGGGGGGCGTTCGGAATCACTGATGCATGGCTCATCTGAGTCAGCGCTTTTGTGGCAGCTGCAAGCTCTTTGTTTTGAGCACGGAGGGTCCACCAGTGGTTGATAGTGGAAATGAGGGGGATTTGATTAAGTTGAATCGTCATTTTATTTTTTTGGTTATAAATAAAATGATAGCAGATAGCTTGGATAATTAATACTAAACAAACTATTATGTCGTATGTTAATTTTTATTAATGAGAGAGGTCTTGAGCGAGGAGCTCGAGTTCTTGAATGAGGGTCTGAGTGGGTTCTGGGTATTTGACAAATTCGGTTAAAATTTTTAAGAGGTCTGAAGGGGCAGGATCAGCTGGGTCATAGGACTCAAGTGCCTTTTGGAGAGAGATCTCGGAAGAGGCGCCTGGGATGCTCAGTGGCTGGCTTAAGATATTGGAGAGGATTTCAGCGGCATCTTTGAGATTCTCTTTTAGCATTGCATCGCCTTGGTCACAAGAGAGCTTAATTGCAGAGCATGTGTTTGAAATTCGGTAAGCGTGGAATCGCTTCCTAATTTCCCAGGCTGATTGAGGATGTCCTGGAGGTTTTGGGCAACATCTAAGAGTTTAGCACGAAGCTGTCCGCTGAGTTCAGCCACAGAGTCTCCTTGAGGAAGGGAAGGAGGTGTTGAGAAGGAATCTCCAATCCGATTAGTCATGAGGATGTCCTTGTTTGACAGCTCCCTTTTTCTGCCGACGTGCCAGAGTTCTCTTTTTTTTGCTCCCTTGCTTGTGCAGGGAGGATCCCTTGTCAGGAACGATGGACGTTTGAGCCGGCCAACCGGCTAATGGGGGGAGCTTGTGCATGATTGTCCTTTTAATTTGAAGATAAAATTAAAAGAATAATTTGTCAATATGAGGAGCCGCTAAATCTCTCAGCCCCTGTCTTGACGTTAAATAATAATAAAAATATGCTCATTCATTATTTTTTTTATATCTATTACAACAAAGGAAAAGCGATGAGCTCTTCTATACATCACCACGGTCATAGAGACAGAACGCTCGAGCGAGTTTTTAATGATCCTTTTGCTGGCCCTCCAAGACACAAGCATCGCGGAAGTGCGCTGCATGAATTTAAAAAAGGGTCCCCACCAGAAGGGAGTTCCCCTTTAAGACGTCGGAGAAGTGCGCCGCATGCGGGTGACCCCTTGGCCGAGATTGCCGATAGCTCCTTATCTTCAGTGGCTTTCAAACAAGGAGGCACTCCTCCCCAAGCCGTGCATTTCGCTTCAAGCTCAACATCAAAGCTTGTAGAGATTGTCCTAGTTCCTTTGACACCAGAGCAAGAAATGAAACTCCTGGCAATATATGAACCTGTTATCAATACAATCCTAACAACATGCACATCGATCACAACAATAGACCAGTTGAGTTCAAAAGTATCTTATAAACACTCGATTAACCAAGAACAATTCGCCCTCTCTCTATTAATTGACTCTTGCCAGGGATATTTTTCTATTCATCATCTCTATGAAGATTGTTTAGATCACTTTCATCGTAACAATCCCGCGATCTTTCGCTTGGGGCAACAGCTTAAAGATTTTTATTATTCTGCAAATGAATTTCAAAGAGAATTTCTCCTGAAGTTAATAGAGAAACAAGTAGCGGAGGCATTCCCTCGTGAATTGACAGAGAGACAAGTCCATATGCGATCGGTAGAAACATGTGAGCGTATGCTCATGCAGCTGCATCAATGCACTCTCAACAGTTCCAATTTTTCAGATTTTCAGCATCACATCCAAGCGATTTCTTCCCAATTAGAAGGACTTAAATTGAGCGCGCCTCCCCCTCTTCCTGATGAAGAAAACCTCGAATTGCTACAGGCCCTTCGCACCAAACTCTTTATTCACGGTCATTCGTTAGGGTTAATTCCATGGGAGGCCCCCTCTAAATTTGATGCGTTTAAGCCGATAAGACGATTCTTAACGGGGGATTTTCAATGCTCTCGTCTCAACCAAGCATGGCGAAAAACCGCAACCCAATTCATGAATTCTAAGGAAATGGAAGCCACTTTCAACAGGTTCTTGCTTGCACTTTAGGGTGCCTTTGAACCGGAAGGGGTATATACTCCTTCCGGTTCAAAGGCACCCTAAGGGACTGATTCAAAGCC
>CAYWSY010000050.1:0-14157 GCA_964461105.1 uncultured bacterium | reverse complement strand
GAATGAGGATAATGACGATGAGATAAGAGCTTAAACCAAAAGCCCAGTTGAGTCCCCAGGCAATGCTCCATCCGATAAGTCCGAGCCAATTTTGAGAGGAGTCTTGTATCTGAAAGCTGAGCAAGCAGAGCAACAGACAGATGGCAATCCCCATCGAGACGAGACCTTTTCCCTCTGAGTGCTCTTTCATGCTTTGTTTTTGTAACGCTGCTTTTGCCATGTTTGATCCTCACCCAAAATTAAAGTAGACGGTCATCAAAATTCCTGCAAACAAACAATACCATGCAAACGGTTTTAAATTCCCTTTCTGTAAAAAGGTCAGCGCAATACGCACCATCAAGAGCCCGACAGCACAGGAGGTGAATAAGCCAATCAGGCACGCTTCTATTGGAATATGTAGAGGGGTTTCTCTTGAAAGGGCGATTTTAAGGAGCTCCAAACAATTGCCTCCAATCACAGTGGGTATTGAGAGTAAAAAAGAAAATCCCACAGCCTCTTTAGCTTTCCAGCCGAGGATGCGTGCGCAGGAAATGGTCGATGCACTGCGTGAGATTCCAGGAATGAGGGCGCTCGCTTGCATGGTTCCAATGAGTAGGACATCTTTGAGGTCGCGCTTAAATGTCGAAGTGCGTTCGTGGCGGATTCTCCATTTTTGTCCTAAGAATAAGATGAGAGACGTGCACATGACACATGTTCCTAAGCATTGGGGAGTCGAGCAAAAGTCCCTAAGGGGCTTTAAGAGGAAATAGCAGGGCGCAAGGGGGAAGGTGGCAAAGCAGAGAAGGGCTAGTTTTTTTCGATCAACAGTAAAGAGTGTGGTGATTTCATGCCGAAAATAGACTAAGACAGCGATCAGGGTTCCTAGGTGACACATGAGATCGAAGATGACTTGTGCCTCTGAGCTTTCAATGCCAAAAAGAATTTTTGCGAGCTTGAGGTGAGCTGATGAGCTAATTGGAAGGAACTCAGTCACTCCCTGTAGAAAACCGATAAAAAAAGCTTGAAACACAGACATGCGGCACCCATTGAGCTGTTAATCGGTATTATGAATATTAATTGGATTTTTACCAAGGACTGACAAGAAGGGCGGTCGACGGGGCTCGAACCCGCGACATCAGGTACCACAAACCTGCACTCTAACCAACTGAGCTACGACCGCCATAAAGCTCAAAAGGATATGAAATCAATCTATTTTCCGTCAACTTAAAATAACTCAGTTTTTCGCTTTTCGTCCCAATAGATCGCCCAAATAAACAAGAGGGTTAGATAGACCGCTACAAGAGTGAAAGGAAGACCTTTCATCCTTAAGACAAAATCACAAAAAGCAGGGGGTTCAGAACTTAATGTTAACACGGCGCTTGTCCAGCTATTGTTAATCGAGTGGACCCAGGTTCCCAGTGTTGGAATGAGAAGGCTCAATAGACAGCCGATGCATAAGAGCAGCATTGAAAGACTGATGCAGAGTGGAAAAAAGAGGTTATAGATGATGCTTAATAGGGGGAAGCGGTTGAATAAGAGAAGGAGTACGGGAAGTGACGCAAAAAGCACTGCAAGGTTCACAGATAGGCTGTTGCGGAAAAAAGATGCAAGAAGATAGCCGTGTTGATCGAGTCTTGGCATTTCGAGCAGCTCTGTGAATGAACGTCTTGGGAGGAGAATCTCAAGGAGACTGCAGCAGGGAGCTGTCAGCAAAAGAATTGCCAGTGTACAGAGAAAACTGAGTTGAAATCCCGTATGAGTGATCACAAGAGGATCGATCAATAATTCGAGAAGCAGTCCCACGCCTAAGGCATTGAGGGCAGAGGTGCGCCGACCAAATAGAGAGCCGACGAGAAGCACGCAAATAGCAGTATAGGCGCGGAAGACGGAAGGGGAATAGCCGAGGAAGAAGCAGTAGGCACTGAGCAAGATAAGTAGAAGGATGGTGGAGTAATAAAACGGGAAGATGAGACGCAATAGAGTGCCCAAGAATAGAGCAATGAGAGCAAAGTGAAAGCCGGAAATAGCAAGGATATGTTGCATCCCAAGTTTTCCAAATTCAAGGGAGAGGATCCGATCATCGACCTCGCCAGAGCTCAAGGCGTTGAGAAAAATGCGTGTATGCGAATCTTGGATGTGATGTTTTAAAAATTGATTGAAAGCTTGTTTTGCTTGGTACCTCCACTCTGCAAGACTAAAGGATCCAGGAACAGCATTCCATGCCTTTTTCTTTTCCGGTTTAAAAATAAAGAAGCGCTCTTGCTTTTGGATGAGTGTGCCTTCAATTTCATAGGCGCAGTTGGCTTGTGGGTGCTTGCCAAAAGCTGGGTGGTAAATAGCGCAGGGAAGTTGGGTTGCTTTAAATCCATCTTCAGATTCAAAATTGAGGGTCCCGCGGTAGACAAGGGAGCGATGAAAAGGGGATTGTTGGGGTTTGAGGTTGGAAATTGTAAACACTCCCTTACCTTTCATAGTTTCTTGAGGAAGTGTGTGGATGGGACAGCGGAGGCTTACAAGAGTGAATGCGGAAACGAAGATAAGCACACAAACAGCAAGAAGTTTGGATTGGATAGGACGTATCCAAAGTGGAAAGCTTAAGAGTCCGAACAGAAGAAGATAGACGAGATGGGAATTGAGGCCATAGGCCATTCCTAATAAACAAACAACCCCGCTCATAAGTGCGGGGTGTTTACGAAAGAAGGCGCAAAAAGCTTCTTTGAAAAGAAACATTTAGAGTTTTTTCCCTTGAGGAATCTCTTTGTCAATGGGGCGGGTAATGAGGCGTACGCCGCGCTGACCGCTAAACATGACAGTCAGCCATTCAATCATCACACCGACTCGATTGCGAAATCCGATGAGGTACATGATATGAATAAAGGCCCACATGAGCCAAGCAAAAAAACCGGTAAATTGGAGTTTGCCAAAAGAGACAATGGCTTTTGCTTTTCCAATGGTCGCCATGCTTCCTTTATCGAAGTATTCAAATGGAGTTCGTTTTTCCTTTGGAATGGTTTTTTTGATGATGTTTGCGACGTATTTTCCTTCTTGGATGGCGGCAGGGGCGATGGCAGGCAATGGTTTGCCATCTTTTCCAATGACGCAGGCGGCATCGCCGATCACAAAAATATTGGATTGATCAGGAATGCTCAAATCGGGATTCACGAGGACTCTTCCAGCTCTATCAAGAGGAACATTCAAGGTTTGAAGCAGAGCAGAGGCTTGGTTTCCAGCTGCCCAAATAATGTTTTTTGATTCTAAGAAAAGATCTTCGACTTGAACTCCCTCTTCGCTGATATTGGTCACCTTTTTTCCAGTAATGACGCGCACACCGAGATCTTCCAACTCTTTGCGGGCATGCTGCGAGAGGTTTTCTGGATAGCTAGGAAGGATGCCTGGAAGGGCTTCCACAAGATAAATCTTAGATTTTTCAGGCATGATCCGACGAAAGTTGCGAAAGAGGGTTTTATGGGCAATCTCCCCAATGGCGCCTGCCATTTCCACTCCAGTAGGTCCTCCGCCAATGACGACAAAGTTTAAGTATTTGGTGGCTTCTGTGATGCTATCGAGCCGCTCTGCTTTTTCAAAAGAGATTAAAATCTGTTCGCGGATGCTCAGTGCATCGCTGATTGTTTTCAGGCCGGGAGCGAATTGCTCCCATTGATCATTGCCGAAATAAGAGTGCCTGGCGCCAGGGGCAATGACGAGATAGTCAAAGGCAATGAGATCTCCATTGGCAATGGTGAGTTGTTTTTTTGCTGTGTCAATATGGATCACCTCTCCCATGAGTACGGTGGCATTTTCTTGGGCGCGGAGGATCTCGCGTAAGGGAGTGGCGATTTCACCCGGAGAGAGCGCTGCAGTAGCAACCTCATAGAGCAGCGGTTGGAACAGGTGGTGGTTTAGCCGATCAATCAGCAAGAGATCGATTTTGGCGCCTTTAAGGGATGTAGCGACATTGAGTCCTCCAAATCCACCTCCAATAATGACAACTTTCGTATAGGCCATAGTATCAATCCAAAGACTTTGTTTTTTCTTTCACAAAAAGAACAGCTCCGCTTAAAATCTTCCGTCAGACTTGAGGTGAGCTCAAAAAACTTACAAAAAGGGTTTGCGTAGTTTCCTTTGATATAGCAAGCAAAACACCTTTAGTCAATGAGCTTGTGAACTTTGTCTAACCTAAGGTGGGGATGTACTCTGTACAAGAGCTGTTTGAAAAAAATGGTACGCGTCTTGGACTTCGTCTGATTGCGGGTAAGGGTGGATTAAAGCGTATCATTAAGTTGCCTGAAGTTCATCGCCCAGGCTTAAGTCTTTCTGGATATTTGAAAAACTATGTCAGTCAGCGTATCCTGATTTTTGGGAATGTCGAGACGTTGTATTTAAAAGATTTAGACAAAGCGCTGCGGTATGAAAGACTTCGAGGGCTGTTAACACACCACACCCCTGCAGTGATTGTTGCAGGGCGATTCTTACCAGTCAAAGAACTTGTTGCGTTTTGCGATAAGTTGGGCATTCCTCTTTTTCGTACAAATATTCCTACCATGAATCTCGTCAGTAAAATGACACTTTTATTAAACGAAGAGTTTTCTCCTACCATGACGTGTCATGGGACATTAGTAGAGGCATTTGGAGTAGGTTTAATGATTCAAGGGGATTCTTCAGTTGGGAAAAGCGAAGCTGCTTTAGGATTAATTGAGCGGGGACACCGCTTAATCTCAGATGATGTTGTCCGCATCCGTTTGCGGGAAGGGGCTTATTTAGAAGGATCGGGGCCTGAACTTACTCGCCACTTGATGGAGATTCGCGGTATAGGCATTCTGAATGTTGCTCATTTATACGGCGCGGTATGTGTTAGAGATGATAAAAAAATTGATCTCATTGTCAGATTAGAGGATTGGGATGATCGAAGGTTTTATGACCGGATTGGGCTTGATGAGAAATATTGTGATTTGCTTGGTGTGAAAGTGCCGCATCACATTCTGCCTGTAAAACCAGGTCGAGATGTGGCTTTATTATTAGAGACGATTGTGTTAAATCATCGATTAAAAGAGATGGGTTACCATTCGGCAAAAGAATTTAATGTGAAATTGCTTGAAACCATTGCGAGTAAGCAAAATGATAGAAAAAAAATACGAGAAAATTTCTCAGAAAGTAAAAGTTAAGAACGCATTGGGGCTTCATGCAAGACCTGCAACGGTGATTGCAAAATTATTGCAAGGATCGAAATCAATGGTTTCATTTACCTGCCGTAAGGAATCGGTGAATGCGCGCAGCATCATGAGCGTGCTCATGTTAGCTGCGACCAAAAACTCGCAGATTCTTATCGACGTAGAAGGGGAAGATGCGCGCGAGGTCATGGACAAGTTAATTGGCGCATTTGAAAGTAAATTTGGTGAGGCATGAAGGAATTAGGAGAGGAAATTCGGATCAAAGGAATCCCTGTCAGTGATGGGGTTGCAATTGGTGTTCCCTTTTTCTTTTGTCCCCAGGAAGATTGTATCCCTGAATTTCCCATTGCAATTGGGGAGGTTGATGATGAGATTGCCCGCTATCGCAAAGCGCTCTTTTCTAGTCGGGAAGATTTGGAGCGATTGCAGAGTGATTTGCATGGAGAAGGAACGGGTGATGCGGCAACGATCTTAGATTCCCATATTCAGATGCTTGAAGATCCAATGATGACTACACATATGGAGGAAAAAATCCGCCAGATGATGCAGAACACTGAATCGGTGTTTCATGGGGTCATACGAGATTATGAAGTGCGCTTTTCGAAAAAAAATGATTCCTATTTTCAGCAGCGGATGGTCGATGTCATGGACTTAGCTCATCGAGTGCTTGGACATTTGTCGCCTAAAGCAGCCCCTTCTCTTTTGGAAATCCCCTTTAATTCGATTGTTTTCACCCAAGAACTGATCCCTTCTTATACAGCAGCAGCTCATACTTCGAGAGTCGGTGCTTTTGTTACCTATGCCGGAGGAGGAAATTCGCATGCGGCATTGATTGCCAGAGCCAAAGGGATTCCCTATGTTGCCCATATCGATATTCATGCGTTTAAGAAGATCAACGCTCGGTGTGTCATTGTTGATGGGCAAAGTGGTGAGGTGATTTTTAACCCTACTTCAGAGACATTAGAAGTTTATAAACGGCGTAAAACGTGTCTAAAGGCTAACTATCAGCTGTTACAAAAGGAACTTCAGTATGATACGGAAACAATGGATGGATTTCCGGTTCATGTCTTTGCCAATATTGGCCATCCTGAAGATCTCGATACCTTGAAGTCGAGCGAGATTGATGGTGTCGGTTTGTTTCGCTCCGAATATTTATTTTTCAATAATCGCAATTTTCTCTCTTCTGAAGAACTCCAATTTCAAACATATTGTGGGTTGATGAAGCGGATGCCCCACAGGCCTGTGACCATCCGTGTGTTTGATGTTGGTGGGGATAAAACCGCTGATGGATTTTCTGTGGCGCATAAAGAACCCAATCCTGTGCTGGGATGTCGCGGAATCCGTTTTCTTTTGCGGAATCCCGACATTTTCCGCACCCAACTGCGCGCATTGATTAGAGCATCTGTTTTTGGGCAAATGCGCTTGTTGATCCCATTAATTTCAGATATTCGTGAACTGGAAATCGCCAGGCAAATGATCGATGAAGTGATCACAGAGCTTCAATGTGAATGCATTCCGATCCAACAAAACATACCGATTGGAGTGATGATTGAAGTTCCATCAGCTGTATTGATGTGTGATGCGATCATTCAGAAATGTGATTTTTTAGCGATTGGAACCAATGATCTTCTCCAATTCACGCTTGGCATCGATCGAGGACTTTCCTCCATGAGCGGCGCCTGCTATCCTGCCCATCCAAGTGTGTTGAGGATGATTAAAATGGTCTTAACCGAGGCAAAAAGACACCATCGTCCTGTTTCCATTTGCGGAGAGATCGCCTCAAGTCCCATATTTATCCCTCTTTTGATCGGATTAGGAGCTGAGAGTTTTTCCTGTTCTCCGCGCTATATTCCCTCAGTCAAACGCGCGGTGCGGCAGTGCAGTTTATTAGGAGCATTTGAATTGGCAGAACAAGTACTGCGCCTTAATTCTTCTGCTGAAATTTCTAAATTGCTTGTTGAAGCCTCATCAATTTAGTGGTCCGTTTCACAAGTTCTTGGTATTATTTTTGCGTGAAGGCGTCCGCGGTTGGATCGGGACTTTGACGCAAAAATAATTTCAAGAACTTGTAAAACGGACCATTAAGTAACAATGGAATGCTTGGAAGATCACTTAAAAAGATTGTTCGGCTATAACGAATTCCGCCCTTTGCAAAAAGAGATCGTGACCGCTGTGATGGAGGGCAAAGATGTAATTGCCATTCTTCCTACTGGAGCTGGTAAATCGATTTGTTATCAATTGCCGTCGATGTTGATGCCAGGGGTTGCGGTTGTGATCTCTCCACTCATTTCACTCATGCAAGACCAGGTCGTCAGTCTGTATAAAAATGGCCTTTCTGCGGCTTTTCTTAACAGCAGCCTAGCTTCACACGAAATCCATTCGGTTATGAACTCCTTGAAGGAGACGAAGTTGCTTTATGTCGCCCCTGAGCGGTTTGCTGATGAGCAGTTTATCCGCGCTCTTCAAGAAGCTACCGTATCTTTTTTTGCCATCGACGAGGCGCATTGTATCTCTCAATGGGGGCACTCGTTCCGCCCAGAGTATAGGAAGCTCTCAATTCTCAAAGAAAAGTTTCCAAAAAGCGCTATGATTGCACTGACTGCGACTGCCACTAAAGAAGTAGAACGAGATATTATCACGCAGTTGAGCATGAAAGCTCCCAATAATGTGCGTTCGAGCTTCGATCGTCCCAACTTATCCATCCAGATTGAGCCCAGAAAGGACCAGTTAAGTCAATTGCGTCAATTTCTAGATCGCCATTTAGATCAATCAGGAATCGTTTATGCCGCAACGCGAAAAGCTGTTGATGAAACATTCGAGCACCTTAAAAAGTTGGGTTTCAAAGTGGGTAAATATCACGCCGGAATGAGCGATCAGGAGCGATCTTCTTCCCAGCATGATTTTATTCATGGAGAGCTTCTTATCATGGTTGCAACAGTGGCCTTTGGCATGGGGATTCATAAACCAGATATTCGCTATGTTGTGCACCTTGCGATGCCTCGATCGATCGAACAATATTATCAAGAGATTGGAAGAGCGGGAAGAGATGGTCTCCCGTCTACCTGTTTGATGCTCTATTCTTCGCAAGAGATCATGATTTATAACCTCTTTCTCGAGCAATTAACAGATGAGACTGTGCGCAAAACAGCAAAAGCCAAGACAGAAAAAATGCTCTCTCTTTGCCGCAGCAGTGCCTGTCGCCGCAAAGAGCTCCTTCGGTATTTTGATGAGATTTACCCCTCTTCTCAATGTGGAAATTGTGACAATTGCGTTGATCACCATTTGATGGCAGATGAAACCGTTCTTGTGCAAAAAGTTCTCTCTTGCGTCATTCGATTAAAGCAGCAATTTGGTGTTAAACATGTTATTGACGTGTTGCGCGGAGCTAAAACCAAAGCGATTCTTGAGCGGGGGCATGATCAGCTATCAACCTATAACTTATTGCCGGAGCTTTCTGAAGCGGATCTGCGCTTGCTTATTGATCATTTAATTGAAGATGGTGTCCTTAAGCGCACAGAAGGGGACTATCCTGTGCTTCAGTTAACACCACTTTCTAAACAAGTGATTCAAGGGGAGCATCAAGTCTATGTACGTAAGAAAATTTCCAAAGTGATTGCAACAAAGCCAAAAAAGGAGTTAACTTACGACGAGGCGCTCTTTCAAAAACTCTCCTCTTTGCGTAAATCTCTGGCGCAAGAGCAACAGGTTCCTGCGTTTGTTGTTTTTGGCGACCGCACTCTGATTGAAATGTGCCAAGCGCGCCCAACTTCATGTCAGGCGATGCTTAATCTTAATGGAATGGGACCCATCAAGTGGCAGAAATATGGGGCAAAATTTTTGGACGTGATTGATAGTCACCTTAAAGAATCAGGGGGTTAGATGTCTGTTATTCATTTCGCACGGGCAGTCATTCCAACTCCTCTTTTAAACACTCCTGATTTCTGCTCCACGTTCTCGCTGCTACCCTTGGATGATGAAAGGCTCTTGCGTGCAGTTGAAGCGGTTGCATTTCCAGGGACAAAGTTCCGAGTTTTAGCTGCCCGAGAGCATCCTCATATCATCCAAGTGTCAACCTCTGAATACCCTTATGAGGGAACATTTTTTACCGATGGCCGTTTTCTTGAAATCACTGCAGAAGAGCCATTAGAAAGAGAGATTGTCTTGCCCAGCATTGAAGAAATCGTCGCAAGGCTCGATGCTCTTGTAGGAGCACCGTATATCTGGGGTGGGAATTGGCCAGACGGGATTCCTCAGTTGTTCGATTATTATCCCTCATCAGTGATCGATCCAACATTATTGGACATCAAATGTTTAAGAGGGGTTGACTGTACGGGAATGCTGTATTTTGCATGTAATGGGTATACGCCGAGGAACACTTCCAAGTTTGTTTCATGGGGGAGGCCTGTGAGTATTGAAGGACTTTCGATCGAGCAGATACTCACAACATTACGCCCCCTTGATGTCATTGTGTGGAAGGGGCACCTTGTCTGTGTTTACGATCAAGAAACTGCAATCGAAAGCTTGCCTATCAAGGGTGTTATTAAAACACCTTTGCGTGCACGGCTAGAGGAAATTTTCATTGAGAGAAAACCTGCGAACGAGGCGCAGGCTAACACCTTTGTTGTCCGTAGATGGATTTAGAGCCCAAATGGAAGTCCCATTCCGCCGTCAGATTCTGAGGCGATTTGTTTGTACGCATCAGCACAAGCAGCTTGAATCAAATCTTGAAGCCCTTCAAGGTCATTTGGATCGACACATTCTGGTTTAATGATAATTTTTTGTACTTCTTTTTCGCCGTTCATCATGATGGTAACAAGTCCGTTGCCGCTAGATCCTGTCACTTGCTTGGATTTCATTTCACTGCGCATCATTTCAAGCTGTTGTTCCATAAGCTTGGCTTGTTTTTTCATCTTAGAATATCCACTTCCCATAAGGGTCTCCTATATTTTTATTTTTTTACGACGCCTTCTAATTCAACTGCGGCAAATCGGACAACGGTTTCATGATGGCTGGAAGGTGGCAATGTTCCGCGCTCTTGCACCGGAGGTGGTTGTGGGGCTGGGATATTGCTCTGAACTGCTTCAGGGACACTTTCGATTTTTTCCCGCATTTTACTAAGCAGAGTCTCTTCGATAGAAGGTGAGTTGTTGTTGCTTGTAACAGGCGCCGGTTTGACAGGTTCCTTGAGTATAGCCTGTGGCTGAGTGCTCACTGCAAGCTCCAGTTCAATCAACCTACGGGTGAGTGTGGAAAGCGAGACTTTGTTTTTGGAGCGGATGAGGTACAGCAAGATCATTTCGAGACTGATCCGTTTAAATGGAGTCTTGAGCATGTGTTGCTGCCAGTGAATGAGATAATCGAGAATTGCAAGGCATTGGTCTTCTGTGTAGTGCGCAGCTGCTGCAAGATAGCGTTTTTTTTCATCTTCGTTAATGACGTGGGGGTTTCTTCCGAGTTTGATATGAAGATGTGTACGGAAATGCTCGACCAAGTGATCAAGGAAGTGCCCGAGATCTTTTCCCGAAGAGAAAACTGTTTGAGAAAGTTCAAAGGCATAAGCCAGATTGTGAGAGGTGATTGCGGCGTCTAGATCAAAAAATGAGGCTCTTGGCATCAGTCCTAATGTGGCGCTGACTTTTTCCAGTGTAATTGGAGGTTCTGAATAGCAGATCACTTGATCTAAAAGCGACTCTGCATCGCGCAAGCATCCCTCTGAAAGATGGGAAATAAGAGCGAGGGCTTCCGGAGCGCAAGGGACGTTGAGGTCTTGGGTGATGTAATGGAGCTTTGCTTGCATGGTTTCAGGGGAAATCCGATTTAAATCGAACCGCTGACACCGACTGATGATCGTTGGCAATACTTTGTGAGGCTCTGTGGTTGCAAAGAAAAATTTAACATTTGCCGGAGGCTCTTCGAGGGTTTTAAGAAGTGCGTTAAACGCCTCCTTGGTAAGCATGTGAACTTCATCGACAATGTAAATTTTATATTTTCCAGAAGCGGGGGCATAACCAATGGTTTCGTTAATTTGGCGGATGTCATCGATCCCGCGATTTGAAGCTCCATCGATCTCGAGGACATCGAGTGAGCGCCCAGCGATCACTTCAAGGCAAGAGGGGCAGGTGTTACAAGGCTCTTGAGCATCTGTAAGGTTTTGGCAGTTAAGAGCTTTAGCAAAGACACGTGCTAAAGTTGTTTTGCCGGTTCCTCGGCAGCCGCAGAATAGGTAAGCGTGGGCTAAACGTTGAAAGCGAAGAGCATTTTTTAGAGTTGTTACAATCGCATCTTGACCGACAACGCTTGCAAATGTTTGAGGGCGATATTTGCGTGGAATGACTTGATAAGTTGCTGCTTGTCGCTCCATATCTGCCTCTCTTAAGGTTCGGCTCAATCGTATCTTTTTAGATGATAAATCCAAAGCGGGAAAATGGATACACTGAAATAACTTGAAGAATTGGCCTGTTCACTGCGTCGGGGCTCCTTCTAGTAGTCCGTATGCCCCTTCTGGTTATTTCGATATATAGATTTTTTTGATGCTGTGAAAACAAAGAAAGCTCGACATGAATACTTTCCTATTTGGTATACTGAGTTTATATTGATAAGGGATGTTTTGTGCCTGAAAAACGGACCGATGATGAGGAGCCCATCCTCCACAAGAGCCTTTGGAAGCAGTGGAGATCGAGCCAAGATTTTGGTAGACGCATCTTGCTTGCGCTTGCATTTGTTTTTGCGTTAACTTTTTTTCTTCACTTTCGTGAAGTGAGGATGGAAGTTTTAGAAATCGGTGCTCAGGCTCCTCGCTATGTGATCGCTCAGGTGAATTTTGATTTTCCCGACTCAGAAGCCACTCAAATCCTCAAGCAAGAAGCTGTGCGCGATGTAGGTGAAATCTATAAAGTCGATGAAGCTCAAATTATTTCATTTCGCAACGATCTTGAAACGTCTCTCATTGAGCACCAAAAATGGCGCGATGAGCTTTCCAAGAGCACGTTTGAAGAGTTGTATAATGCGCTAGATTCTGTCGAAGAACTTTTGATTCAAGCGCGATTTACCGATGACAGAACGTTGCGTAAAATGCAGGAATTGCACTTAGAAAAAGAGGAGTTCTACTCATTTAATTTATCCCCTGATGCTGCCGTTTCTTTAATGCTTCCAGAAGGATTTTGGAAGGAGATGGTCGAGCCTCTTAACACCTCCAATAAAATGCAAATGCAAACTCTTAACTTCATCGTGAATAAATTTTCGCGACATAAGTGGAGTTTGCATCAAGATTATTCCTTGGAGCGTTTGCTGCGTCAAACTGTGCAAGCACAGGTGCCCAAAAAGTTGACCCATGTGGAAGCTGGAAGCCAGATCATTCGGCTTGGGGAGACGGTAAGCTCGCGGCATATTGCGATGCTTCAGGCGATGAAACAATCGCTTGCCCAATCGCGCAATTTATGGACCCCTGTCACAGTGTTTGGCAGTGCCCTGATTGCGATCTGTCTTGTGGTTGTCTCTCTTATTTATCTGCGTATTTTCCATAAAGATGTCACCCGGTCGCTTCAAAAACTCACTCTCCTTGTTACGATCATCATTCTTGCACTCTTGCTTGCTAAAGGTGCAGAGTATTTCCTGCTTTATAAGGGAAGAAATTTAATTGAGTTTGTCCGATTTCCTTTAGTGGTTCCCTTTGCTGCGATGCTCGCCTGTGTTCTTGTGGGCAGCGAACTTGCTCTGTTTACGTCATTGTTTCTTGTTGTGGTTCTCAATTTTACCATTGCAATCGAAAGTGACTTTTTTCTGATTCTCAATTTTTTTGCCGCTTTAGTCACCATTCTCTATGCGCGTTCTCTGCATAAGCGCAAAGAAGTATTTACCGTATGCGGTAAGGTTTGGCTTGCGTGTATTCCTCTCTTCTTGGCATTGAACTGCATGGAAAATTCCCTGTGGAACATTAACATGGTCACGGATCTGATGAGCAGTTTTGTCTTTATGGGAGCAACGGCTGTGCTTGCGATTGGATTGATGCCTATTTTGGAATCGATTTTCTGTGTCATGACGGATATCACGCTGATGGAATATATGGATCCTAATAATGAGCTACTCCGTCGGTTGAGTTTAGAAGCTCCAGGCACTTATCAGCATTGCCTTGTTGTTGGAAATCTGTCGGAGGCGGGCGCGCGGGCTATTGGAGCCAATGGGCTTTTTTGCAGGGTCTCCACACTCTATCACGACATTGGAAAGCTTTTTAACCCTCATTACTTCACAGAAAATCAATTGGGTGGGTTTAATATTCATCAGCTGCTGACTCCTGTCGAATCAACCCATGTGATTATCGCCCACGTGCAGGAAGGGGAGGCGCTTGCCCGCAAGCACCACTTGCCTAAAAGTTTCATCGACGTGATTCGAGAGCACCATGGAACGACGATGGTCTATTATTTTTATTGTAAGCAAGTCGAACAGATGAATGGCGATGCCACACGCGTTAATGAAAAGCTATTCCGTTATCCAGGGCCTAGGCCGCGCACCAAAGAGTCCGCGATCATTATGCTTGCGGATACGATTGAAGCGGCTTCTCGCAGTATCGAGGAAGTGACGGAGGAAACTGTTTCAGAAATGGTTGATAAGCTGGTCTCTGAGAAAGCAGAAGACGGCCAGCTCGATGAATGCCAGTTAACGTTTGAAGAGCTCGGTATTGTGAAACGAGCGATGGTCAAAGCTCTGATGGTCACACGCCACCTGCGGATTAAGTATCCTGAGCGGCGGTAGTAGTCTGTAAATAAAGTTCTTTAAATTATTTTTGCTTCAAAGTCCCGGGGTTGAACGATCGTAAAGTTAGCTGTGTTAGCCAACACAGCTAACTTTACAATCGCTCAACCGAGGGAGCTTTCAAGCTGAAAATAATGCCAAGAACTTTGTTTAAAGACTGCTAGTACAGTTTAAATAAAGTTTCTGGTATTAGTTTTCGCGTGAAAGCGCCCGGGGTTGGATCGGGGTCGAGGGGGACTGTGTCTATGAACACAGTCCCCCT
>CAYWSY010000049.1:0-14192 GCA_964461105.1 uncultured bacterium | reverse complement strand
CCACCCCGCGATAATGTTACTGAGATTGAAATCGAAACTTGGTTAGCGTCTCGATTGAAAGGCAAACTTTAGCAAATAGAGGATTAAAGCACAAACGCTTTTTAGAAAAATGCGTAAATGATCCCTAAACAGCTCCAATTTTTAGAGCTTCAAGGATTACCCTTTTTTCGGGAGCAGGCCCCGAAGCACATAGGGAAGAATTCCTCCATGACGATAGTACTCCATCTCGGTTGGAGTATCAATCCGACAAAGGAGTGGGATTTCAACTGTTTTTCCATCTCTATCAACAACAAGCTGCACCTGTTCGCGGGGTTTAATCCCCTGCTCAATCCCCTTAACGGTAAAGAGCTCTGACCCAGTAATGTTATAAGTCTCCCAGCTCTCATCATTGATAAATTCAAGTGGCAAGACGCCCATACCAATGAGGTTGCTTCGATGGATCCGCTCGAAACTGCGAGCAACTACAACACGCACGCCGAGCAGAGAACTGCCCTTAGCTGCCCAGTCTCTTGAACTTCCCATTCCATAATCTTTGCCCGCAAAGATGATGAGTGGTGTTTTGGTTTGCGCATATTCTTGGGCAGCATCGAAGATGGAGAGGATTTTGCCACTTGGAATATGTTTGGTAAAGCCCCCTTCTTTCCCGTCTGCCATGTTGTTGCGAATGCGAACGTTGGCAAATGTGCCGCGCATCATGACGTTGTGATTGCCTCTGCGGCTTCCATAGCTATTAAACTCCCCTTCCTTGATCCCTTGCTCTAGTAAGTATTCTCCTGCGGGAGCTGCCGCTCTAAAGGCACCTGCGGGAGAAATGTGGTCTGTTGTCACGGAGTCTCCAAATAAACCTAAACAGCGCAATTGAGAAAGAGACTTCATTTTGGGTAGACTCAAGGAAAAGTCTTCAAAATAAGGGGGCTTTTGGATGTAGGTGCTCTTAGAGTCCCAAGCATACTGTGAACCTGAGGAGCCTGAGATCTCTTTCCAAATCGGGTTGTCATCGAGGATATGCGCATATCGTTTTTGAAACAATGTAGCCTGTATCCCTTTTTTAATCGCCTCTTGGATCTCCTCTGCTGAGGGCCAGAGATCGCGAAGGAAGACGGGCGCTCCGGATGGATCCATTCCAATAGGCTCTTTTTCAAAGTCGATGTCAATGCGGCCTGCAAGTGCAAATGCAACAACAAGAGGGGGCGACATGAGGAAGTTTGCTTTAATTGAGCTGTGGATGCGCGCTTCGAAGTTACGATTGCCGCTAAGAACGCTTGCTGCAATCACATCATGTTCTTTGATTGCCTTTTCAATGTGCTCTTCCAAAGGGCCGCTGTTGCCGATGCAGGTCGTGCATCCATAGGCAACCAATTGAAATCCAAGCTGATTGAGATACGTCTGCAGCCCTGTTTTTTCAAGATAATCCGTAACGACACGGGAACCTGGCGCTAAGCTTGTTTTGACCATGTGGTTCACTTCCAAGCCTCTTTCAACAGCTTTTTTAGCAAGTAGACCCGCTCCTATCATCACATTAGGATTACTTGTGTTGGTGCAGCTGGTGATCGCTGCAATCACAATCGAGCCATGTTTGAGCATTACGTCACTGTGGGCCTGCGCGTATCCTGGATCTGCAACGGCATTGGTGATCGGTCGGTTTTCAACCATTTCAGATTCACTCCATTTTGAAGTGGAATCATCGTTGTTGATTTCCGAAACCCCTCCGGTGATATGGGGCTGGCCTAAGTGAAAGCTCCCATCAGAGCAGACAAAGATTGATGGAAGGGGTTCTGTTTTCCCATAGCCGTTTGTAGCAACAGGTCCCTCTAACAACTGCCTGAAGGTTGCCTTAATATCGGTAAGTTCAATCCGATCTTGAGGGCGCTTAGGACCTGCAACGCAGGGTTTAACGGTGTTTAGGTCAAGTTCGATGACTTTCGTGTAATCCACTTGCCCTTTGCGTGGAATCCCAAAGAGATGCTGCGCCTCGAGGTATTCTTTAACAAGGGCAATGTGCTCATCTGTTCTTCCTGTCATTTTGAGGTAATCGAGCGTTTTCTCATCGGCGGGGAAAAAGCCCATGGTGGCTCCATATTCGGGCGCCATATTTCCAATTGTTGCTCGATCGGCAACCGTCAAACTAGCAGCACCCTCTCCGAAAAATTCAACAAATTTGCCAACGACTTTTGCTTTGCGAAGCAGCTCGGTGATCCGCAGAGTTAAATCGGTTGCGGTCACCCCTTTTTGCAATTGACCTTCTAAGAGCACGCCGATGACCTCAGGGGTTTCAATGGCAACAGGCTGTCCAAGCATGGCAGCTTCTGCTTCAATCCCTCCGACTCCCCAACCAACAACTCCAAGTCCATTGATCATGGTTGTATGAGAATCCGTGCCGACAAGGGTGTCTGGGAAAAGGATCATTTTGCCACTTTGCTCTTTGGCCGTCACCACTGTAGCAATATGTTCCAAATTAACTTGATGGACAATGCCGATTCCAGGTGGCACTACTTTAAAAGTTTTAAAAGCCTCTTGTCCCCATTTAAGGAATGAGTAGCGTTCATGGTTGCGCTCAAATTCGATTTTTAAATTAAACAAAAAAGCATCTTCTGTTCCCGAGCGATCCACTTGCACAGAGTGATCCACCACAAGATCAACTGGGACTTGTGGTTCAATGAGTGTGGCGTTAAATCCGCAGGCAGCAACCGCATCGCGCATCGCTGCTAAGTCGACAAGAAGAGGAACACCGGTAAAATCTTGAAGGATCACACGGGAGACGACAAATGGAACATCCCCTTGGGGAGCAGTTTCAGGTTTCCAGGAGGCTAATCGTTTGATGTCTGCCTCAGAGACCGTCGTTCCATCGCAATGGCGCAGCAGCGATTCGAGCATGATCCGAATCGAGACGGGCAGACGTTTGATCTGAGGCATCCCCTGCTGCTCGAGCACAGGCAGCGAATAATAAAAATAGCGCGCATCTTTACCGAGAGGAATTAATGTTTTGAAGGGATTGAATAATTCAGACATGCGCGTGCGCCTCGTTTTAGGGATGTTGTCTGAAAAATATCTGGTGTAGTTTTTTTTTTAAAGAGAAGACTTTAGATAGAGAATTTTATCTAGGCTAGTAGTCCGTTTCAAAAGTTCTTGAAATTATTTTTGCGTCAAAGTCCCGGGGTTGGATCGGGATTGAGAGGAGCTGTGTTCATAGACACAGCCCCCCTCGATCCCGATTCAACCGCGGGCGCTTTCACGCGAAAACTAATACCAAGAACTTTTGAAACAGACTACCAGTCTGAATTACTCAACCCCTCTTTGAGCAAGGGTAGTGAAAACTCCATAAACTGGTTCAAGTCAGTGCACAGCGACGTCAGGATGGTCTGACGCTTTTCTAAAAGTGCAGGAGTTGCCTTAAATAGAAAACTCATGAGCTGCTTCATTTTGTTTACGCGCACACGCATCGTGGTCTCAGGTGGAATTGCTGCGATATAAGTCTCGAAATAGCGCACATAGGCTTCCCAAGTGGGTCGATATGGGATTTTCGAAAAATGCGCTTTGATCTCATGAAAGATAAACGGGTTAATGATACTTCCCCGTCCAATCATCAATGCGTCACAATTGGTCTGACGCAGCATATTAAGAGCATCTTCGACACTTAAGATATCCCCATTGCCGACAACAGGAATCTTAACTAGTGACTTAGCCTCAGCTATTAAATCCCAACGCGCGGGAGGGCCGTATCCATCGACTTTCGTGCGGGGATGAAGAGTGATGTAGCTCACGCCACTCTCTTGCGCAGCCTGAAGATTTTCACGAAATAGGGAGAGATCTTCATAGCCAGAGCGCATTTTAATGGTCACAGGAATTGAGACAGCTTGCACAACAGCTTTTACGACCTCATGCAAAAAATCGGGATCTTTAAGCAAACTCGATCCAGCTCCCCTACCGGTGACCGTATTGGAAGGGCAGCCGCAATTGACATCAATACGCGGTGCTCCCCGCTTTTCTATTTGCTTGGCCATCCCTGCCATTAACTCGGGATCTGAGCCCATCAATTGCGCAACAAGAGGAATGGGAGAGAGTTCTGAAGAGTCATAGACCTTAGCAAGACTCCAGACATGCGCATTGCGGGGAACGCGTAAAAAATCACGGATCGCTTCATCAAAGCCCCCAATTGATGCCATCGCTTTGCGAAAACAGCGATCCCCTACCCCTTCCATTGGAGCGAGTTGAAGAAAAGGAGCGCCATGGGGATCGTTGGGAAGCAGTGTCATTAAAGGTACTCTCGAAGGATGCTCAAGGTTCTCCCAAGAGAGCCTGCTGTGCGTGCTACGAGCTTCTGACAAGATTCAATGACGCGCTGTCGCTCTGTTTCATTGGTTAGCCATATTAGAATTGTAGATGGGAGCTCTGAAAGAGAGACTTGTTTGCCAGCATGGCCTTGAAGGACAAGGTCAACAAGATCGGTTTGGCCAAACATATGGGGCCCAAAGAGCACCGGCACGTCGAGAAGGACAGGTTCATAGACGTTGTGTCCTCCAATTTTATCGGTAAAGCTGCCACCGACAAGTCCAATTTCAGAGAGCTGATAGCATGTCGTTAGAAGACCCATCGCATCAATTAACACGATCCTCTCAGAGCCTGTTGCTAAAGCTCTCTCAGAATACCTCGCAAGGCTGAGCTTCCGCTCTAGAACCATTTGAGCTACAGCTTCAAAGCGCTCGGGGTGGCGAGGCACTAAAAGAACTTTGAGATGAGGGATCTGTGCCCACACTTTTTCTAGGGCTGTTAGAAGCCACTGCTCTTCATGGGCATGGGTTGAGCCGAGTGTGATCACGCGATCGTCTGAAGCGATGCCGAGCTGCTGTTTCCAGTTTGTAAGTTCCTGCGGACTTAGTCGCTTGAGCTCTGCATCAAATTTTAGATTGCCCGTTACAGTGATTTTACTCGGCTCAATTCCCATTGCTACAAATCGCTCTTGATGCAGAGAACTTTGAACACATAGGTGGTCAAAATTAGCAAAAAGGCGGCGTGTAAAAAAAGAAAGGTGGGTAAATCGCTCCGATGAGCGCTTGGAAACCTTCCCATTCACAAGCATTACGCGCGCTCCTTGCTTTTTTGCATATGAGACGAGATGATACCAAAAATCACTTTCAACAAAGATCAGAGCATTAGGATGGACCTGAGCCATGATCCGACGCATGATCCAAGAAAAATCAAATGGGATGAAAAAATGGAGGGAGGCGCCCGGCATGCTGCGCTTGGCCTCAGCGTGCCCTGTTTCAGTGGTTGATGAAATCACAATCGCAGCGTCTGGGTACTGCTTTTTAAGCTGTTGGTACACAGGGATCACAGCTCGCGTCTCTCCCATCGATACTGCATGGATCCAAATCACCTGTTGATCTGGCAATCGATCTGGCAATTTTAAGCCCAACCGTTCAAGTAAACTCGAGCGGTACTTGCCGTAAACACACCATTGCCACAACAATTTAGGAAGGCTTAAAATGGCAAGAAGTGCAAGTGCTACATTATAAAAAATACTAAACATTGCAAACAAGATTGATTAATTTATTTGGAACAAAAATCACCTTGGAAATCTCACTTGTGATGTGTTTCATGATCTGGGGCTGTGTCTTAATAAACGCTAAGAGCTCCCCTTCACTTTTATCTTTAGGCAACATCCATTTTCCCCTCAGTTTTCCATTGACTTGGACAACATAGAGCACCATCGCATCGACAAGATAAACAGGATCGATCTCTGGGAATGGATGATAAGCTACAGACTCTTTGCCCCCTAAATGTTCCCATCCCTCTTCAGCGATGTGAGGCGCAAAAGGAGCTAAAACTTGGACCAGCATACTGACAACGCTCTTGGGATATTGAGGAAGTTGCGTGAAAGCATTCATGAATTCCATCATCTTTGCAATCGCCGTATTAAATTGCATCCCTTCAATGTCTTTTTCGACTCCATGAACAAGGCGGTGTCCAAGCTTAAGCGCTTCTTCATTTTCCTCATCGCAAACCTTTTCTGAATAGATGACATCATAGACGCGGTTTAAAAATCGTCTGCATCCGGAAACAGCATCGGTATTCCAGACCTTTTCCTTATCAAAGGGCCCCATAAACATCTCATAAAGACGGAGCGCATCAGCGCCAAAATCTTCGATCATTTCATCGGGCGTGATCCCATTGAGCTTTGATTTGGACATCTTATCAATTTGACTATGCAGTTCCTCATTCGTGCCTCGTTGATAATAACGCCCCTGCTTTTCAATCACTTCTTCAGGAGGGACATAAGAGCCTGTTGCATGCTGATAAGAGCGCGCAACGACAAGCCCTTGATTGCGCAGCGTTTGAAACGGTTCGAGCGTTGAGACAAGACCTGTATCATAAAGCACTTTATGCCAGAATCTCGCGTAGAGAAGATGGAGCACGGCATGTTCAACACCTCCAACGTAAAGGTCAACGGGCATCCAGTAAGTTTCCGCTTCCTGGCTCCATGCTTGCGTGTCATTAAGTGGATCGCAGAAGCGCAAATAATACCAGCAAGAACCCGCCCACTGAGGCATTGTGTTAGTTTCTCTTCGAGCGGTTTGACCTGTTTTAAGATCGACAATTTCTACCCAATCTTTGACTTTAGAAAGAGGACTCTCCCCCGTTCCTGAAGGTTTAAAATCGGAAAGTTCTGGGGGGCAAAGGGGAAGCTCATCTAGCTCAAGCACCCGTTTAGTTCCATCGGCTAAATGAAGGACGGGGAAGGGTTCCCCCCAATAACGCTGACGGGAAAAGAGCCAATCGCGCAATTTGTAGTTGATGGTCTTCTCCCCCAATGCATGCTGTTCGAGCCAGTTAGTCGCTTTTTCTTTTGCCTCGCTAATGGAAAGACCATCTAAAGAGAGCGTTCCATGCGCGCTGTGAATCATGATCCCCTCTTCTTCCCAGCAGCGGCAACCTCGGAGCACCTCGAGTTTGATGTCTTCAGGAAGAAATCCATCGGGAATCAATTCAAGATGCAACTCAACTGCAGGATCGATGACGGGAAAAATCGACAAATCAAATTTCTTGGCAAATTCATAATCTCTCGCATCGTGAGCAGGAACTCCCATTACAGCACCAGTACCGTAGCTAATGAGCACATAATCGGCAATCCAGATCGGAACTAAGCGATCATTGACAGGATTGAGACAGTACGCACCCGTCCAGACCCCCGACTTCTCCTTGTTCAGATCGGTTCTCTCGAGATCGCTCTTAGATCTAGTTGCTGCAATATAAGCATCGACTGCAGCGCTCTGTTCCGGAGTTGTGATTTCAGCAATCAGCGGATGCTCTGGAGATAACACCATGAAAGAGACGCCGAAAAGGGTATGGGGAGCTGTTGTAAAGACCGTGATTTTCTTTTTTGTGCTCTTTTCGATAAAGTGAACTTTGGCCCCCTCGCTTCTTCCAATCCAGTGAGTCTGAAGTTTTTTCAAACTCTCCGGCCAATCGACAAGATCCAAATCTTGGATGAGTCGATCTGCATAAGCGGTGATCTTTAAGATCCATTGGCGCAACGGACGCCGTTCGATGGGAAAGCCCCCTTCTTTCGATTTTCCACCTTCAACCTCTTCATTCGAAAGCACAGTTCCTAAGGCTGGGCAGAAGTTGACTTGAACCTCAGCCTCATAGGCCATCCCTTTTTCATACAGTTTGGTAAACACCCATTGGGTCCATTTATAGTACTTCGGATCGCTTGTTGCAACCTCACGGCTCCAATCATAGCTGAACCCCAAAGATTTGAGCTGGCGCCGATAAGTATTGATGTTACGCTCTGTAGTTACTGCGGGGTGCGTTCCTGTACGAATCGCATACTGCTCCGCAGGAAGCCCAAAACTGTCCCATCCCATCGGATGGAGAACATTAAATCCTTTTTGCCGTTTGTATCGCGCCAAAATATCGGTTGCTGTATAGCCAGTGACGTGACCAACATGCAATCCTGCCCCTGAAGGGTAAGGAAACATGTCAAGGATGTAGTATTTGGGGCGGGAATGGTCGATGTCTGCTTTAAACGTTTGGCGATCGTCCCAGTATTTTTGCCATTTCTGTTCGATGCGTCTGTGGTCGTATCTTGGTTTTTCCATAAAAAAAATAGAGTTTATTGAGGTGAAAAGAAAAATGGTAACTAAATTACTCTCAATTGTCCATTAAATCTCGTCTTTGCCACACAGGAAGTTCCCCCTTGCCTTAAATGAAAATATCGCTTACACTGATACATGCTCAAAAGGAATGATATTCCTGTATTCAAGGTTTTTTAATATGCTCGAAACGAGTACCCAGAAAAAAAATAAGATTGATTTAGAAGATTATAACTACCGGCAAGATATTGAAAATCGCTTGCTTATGGGTCAATTTTCTTCTAAAGATCTCGATGTTTTAGAGGAAATTCTTTACAGCTCGGTGACCATTCCTATTAAAAAATTGATGAAAAACCTCGATTTAAGCGAGCAAGAAATCCTTCCCATCCTCAAAAATTTAAGTAAAACAGGGCTCTTTGGATTTGAGGACGATGTCATCGTCGTAGATAAAGAGATGCGCAAATATTTTGAGACCCAAATCCTCAAGTTTGATTCTGATTTTAAGCCTGGTATGGAATTTCTTCAAAGTTTGCTGCGCAAAGTCCCTATCCACGTCCTTCCAAGCTGGTATGCAATCCCTCGAACATCAAATAATATTTTCGAGTCCTTGGTTGAAAAATACCTTCTGACCCCTCAGATTTTTCAACGTTATTTGATGGAACTCAATTTAGCCGATTCCAAACTCATGGGTATCATTCATGATGTGTATCACTCCGCAGACTTTCAAGTTTATGGGAAAGACTTAATTGAGAAATACGACTTGACGCGCGAGCAATTTGAAGAATATTTGCTCTCCTTAGAATTTAATCTCGTCTGCTGCTTAGGATATCAACAGGTTGACGACTCTTGGGAAGAGGTGGTCACCCCATTTTATGAATGGCGTGAATACCTTACCTTCTTAAAAAACACAAAGCCTACCTCCATTGCAACACATGAGCATATTGAACGACTCCGACCCAATGATTTCTCGTTTATCCACGACATGAGCGCTGTATTAACACTTGCTAAAAAACAGCCGATTCCTATTGATAGCTTAAACGATCTGATCTCTTCAAAGTTAGAGGAGAGCCGTCCTAGCTGTCCGCGGTTTAAGACGTATATCGAGCGAATCGTTGCAAAGCTTAAAAACTTGAAATTAGCCCATATTGTCGACGGACGCTTGTATGCTTTAGATGCAGCAAATGATTGGCTTGATATGCGAGCTGAAAATCGCGCGATCTTTCTCTATCGCCACCCCCTCAATCGAATCGATGCCCATTTGTTTACTGAGAAAAACCTCCGAGAAGCTGAAAAAAGCATCCTACGCGTGCTTCACTCCGGCTGGATCTACTTTGATGATTTTATCCGAGGTGTCATCATTCCGTTAGGTGAGGATTCTCATGTGATGCTCAAACGGCAAGGCAAGATCTGGAAGTATTCTCTTCCCTCCTATGGGGATGATGAGTTATCGTTAATCCATACAACCGTTATGGACTGGCTCTTTGAGGTTGGCGTGACGGTAGTCGGTACTCATCATGGGCGTGAATGTTTTTGTGTCACTCCCCACGGTCAGTCTCTCTTTGGAAGATAACCTATGGTCGCAAAACACGATACTGAGCTCGTCTCAAATAGACGGGCATTCCATGATTATGAAGTTCTCGAAACTTTTGAAGCGGGAATTGTACTTGTCGGTACTGAAATCAAATCGCTCCGCAACCATGGCGGCAGTCTGCAAGACTCCTACGTGTTAGTTTCTGATGACACCGTTATCCTTAAAAACTCATCAATTGCCCCCTATCGCTTCGGCAACGTCCACAATCATGAAGACAAGCGAGAGCGCAAACTTTTGCTGCACAAGCGAGAAATTCTCAAACTCAAAGCACTTTCCCAAGAAAAAGGGCTGACACTCATCCCCTTAGCCATCTATTTAAAAAATGGATATGCAAAAATCAAAATTGGTGTCTGCAAAGGTAAGCGCACATTTGACAAGCGCGCTGCTCTGAAAGAACGGGAAGCCAAACGCTCGATCGATAGAGCCATTCGCGGTGCTCACGAGTGATTTGACGCGATCTCCCTTTTCGATTATGATCACCCGAAATTACACAATCAACGTGGAGAGCTCTCTATGAAAGTCATTATTTCGCGTCTGGATTTAGTTGGACTTGTGGGAAAGATTCAAAATGTCGTCCCAACAAAACCGACGGTTCCTATTTTAGCTAATATCCTGTTGGAAGCAATCGACGATCAGCTCATTTTAAGTGCCACAGATCTCTCTGTTAGTATCAGAGCTCATACCAACGCAAAAGTTCTCGAAGAAGGAGCGATCACACTTCCCGCAAGAAAACTCTTTCAATTGATTCGCGAAATCACTGTTCCTCAAGTGGAGATCCATTCAACCTCCCCAGAGACAGCATCCATCAACGCCGGTACTTCCAGATTTAAAATTCAAGGGATGCACCGCACTGAATTCCCCACCTTCCCCGATCTTGGAAATGGCACAACATTTGAATTAAGCTGCTCAGAGCTCAAAGAGATGCTCTCGCGCACAGCCTTTGCAGCAGCTAGAGACGATAACAGACAAGCTTTGAACGGCGTCTACCTTCAGAATACAGATCAAACAGCCGTTTTTATGGGCACTGATGGCAAACGCCTTGCGCGGATCCATACAGCAGTCGATCTGCCTACTGACTTTTCAGGCTCCTTTATTATTCCGCTAAAAACGGTGGAAGAGATGATTAAAATCTTAGAGGCAAAGGAAGAATTAGTAAAAATTACACTCATGCCTGATAAGATCGCTCTTGAAGTGGGGCCTGTAACAATGATCAGCAAGCTAGTATCTGGACCTTATCCCGATGTGACGCGTGTCATTCCAGAAAAAAAACCAAACGCCCTTTCATTACATCGAGAAGAGCTCATCTCCCTTTTACGTCAGGTCACCCTCTTTACAACCGAACAGACCTGTTCTGTGCGTTTTACCTTTACAACAGGAGAACTTCACATCTCTGCAATGAGCGGCGAGATCGGCGAGGGATGCGTCAATATGCCAGTAAATTATACAGGTGAAAAACTGGATATCGCCTTTAATCCAGTTAATTTTCTCGATATCCTCCGCCATAGCAAAGATGAAACGGTTAATTTTAATATTACCGATTCGTACACGCCAGGCTTGGTGACCGATTCATCGACGGCGCAATTTGTGATCATGCCGATGCGCTTGGAAGTGTAAACCATGCATTTAACGCGTTTGGTTTTGCGCAACTTCCGCAACTATGCGCATGCTGAGGTTTCGTTTTCCCCAAAAGTCAATCTGATTTTGGGGAATAACGGACAGGGAAAGACAAACCTGCTCGAAGCGATCTATTTAATTAGCACCGGCAGGTCCTTTCGGACACGTAAACTCTCTGAATTGATCCGCAAAGGGGAATCTCAATTTTATCTCGAAGCGGAATTCTATGCTCAAGGGATCACACAGAGCATTAAAATCACCTACGATGAACTCTCCCGCAAAGTTCAACACAACAGCACGGTGTATACCCAGTTTACAAGCTTGCTGGGGATTTTGCCCGGCGTCCTTCTCTCCCCTGAAGATCATCTGCTCGTTAGCGGCTCTCCGGCAGAGAGGCGCCGCTTTCTCGATATTCACATCGCTCAAATCGATCCCTTGTATATTCACCACCTCGCGCGTTATTTCCGCGCGATGAAACAGCGCAACCATCTACTAAAATTGCGCAGCGAATCGACTCTCGGGGCTTGGGAGGAGATGATGGCTCATTCGGGAAGTTATCTAATTGAGAAGCGAGAAAGCGCCATTCGAGCGCTTCGAGCTCCTTTAAAAGAGTGGATGCATCTCCTTTCCCATGGAAAAGATCAGTTAAGTGTCGGTTATGACGCATCAATTGCGTGCTCAGATCGCAACCCAATAGAACACCTCCAGGAGCAGTGGTTCAAATCCCGTCAAAGAGAATTGCACTATGGGACAACACTCATCGGGCCTCACCGAGATGATCTTCAGATCCACATCTCCGACCAAGATGCAAAAAACTATTCAAGCGAAGGGCAGAAAAGATGCGGGGCAGCATCTTTAAGAATTGCACAGTGGCAGCAATTTAAAGAGAAACTAGATTCCCCACCTCTTATGGGAATCGACGATTTTGGGATTCAGCTTGATTCAGAGCGGCAAAGCATCCTTCAACGACAGATGGGAACGCTCTCACAGGTTTTTCTAACTTCACCTCAAGCCTTAACCGAACCGTTTCATACGATCCATGTCGCCCAAGGAACTTTAACTCGGCTTTGTACATTTTAAGGCCCCACCTCCTGACAGGGAAACCTTGATGCATTATTTTAATTCTCAGGAAGGCTTATTCAAGTTGAGTTTAACGCACATGCTTTAAATAAGCATAGCCAAGAGGAAATCCCTTTGGATCAATCGGCTTGTCTGCCCGTTTGGTTGCAAATTGCTCAACGATTTTTAATGCAAGCTTCTTTCCTAATTGAACCCCTTCTTGGTCAAATGAGTTAATATTCCAGACGAATCCTTGAAAGGCAACCTTGTGCTCATAGTAAGATAAAATTGCTCCCATCGTATAAGGATCCAATCGCTCTCCTAATAAAATCCGATTAGGACGATTTCCCGTAAACACCTTATTCGGATTTTCATTTTTTTGACCACAGGCAAGCGCGATCGATTGAGCAAAGAGATTAGCCAAGAGCTTTTCTTGACATGTTGTTCCTTCATAAACCACATCTTCTTTATACTGGCTCATGAGAAAACCGATAAATTCAAGGGAAACGACCGTCGTTCCTTGATGGATAGATTGATAAAACGAATGCTGTCCATTGGTACCAGGTTCTCCCCAAATAATGGGCCCAGTGTCAAAATCAACCGCATGCCCTCTCTTATCAACCCGCTTTCCGTTAGATTCCATATCGAGTTGCTGTAAGTGAGCTGGAAACCGAGCAAGCGCTTGAGAATAGGGAATGATTGCAACCGTCGGATGGCCTAAGAAATTGCGGTTCCAAATCCCGCATAGCGCAGAAATCAGCGGAAGATTGGTTTTTATATCCTTTCGCAACGCAACCTTATCCATGGCACTAGCCCCTCTTAAAAAATCGAGGAAACGGTCCATTCCAAGAGCAAATGCGAGGGTGACGCCGCCTACCATTGAAGTTGCGGAATAACGGCCACCAATATAATCCCAAATGTAAAACGATCCTAAATAGTGCTCGGGATCATCCATGGGACTCCCTTTTCCAGTGACCGCGACAAAGTGATCTTTCGGATTCAACCCCGCTTTCTTAAAATACTCTTTAGCAAATTGTTCATTTGTTAACGTCTCCAACGTCGTCCCAGACTTTGAGACAACCACAACAAGAGTTTTTTCAAGATTCACACGGTGAAAAATCTGCGCACCATCATCAGGATCGACATTGGAAAGAAAATGCACACGTCTGCCAGGTTTATGAAACGATTCAAGAGCCACGTAAATCGCTTTAGGACCGAGTTCAGATCCCCCAATTCCAATTTGGATCAAATCGGTAAATTGTTCTTTTGCTTCGATTTCATCCAAAAAAGCGCGCAATTTTTCAAGCTCGCGATATGCAAGCTGCGTTGCCTCTTTCGCTTTTGGGGAAGAGTTTTGCTGCTCAAAAAAATCGCGCATCGCCGTATGTAGAGCAGGACGTTGTTCGCTGACATGACCTTCAATAAAATTGATGATCTCCCCTGCTTGCATCGACTCCATTTTTTTAAGAGCAATCGTCTCATCAGCTAAATCAAACAAGGCGCCCAAGGTAACATCTGAAATCCGTTCAGTGCCATAAAACAATTTAAGTCCGCAAGCCTCAGCGATCATTGAATCGATCCTCTTTGGGGTCAAAACCCCCTCTTCACTGAAATCGATTGGATCTTCAGCAAGTTCATTAAGCCGGATGACAGATTTAAGATGGCGAAAAGAAGTCATGTCTCACTCCAAAAAAATTAAGCTTAAATTGGGATTCTACCGCGAGTTCCAATGATTTGTAAAGATTTTTCCAAAAGGTGCTACCCCCCTTCCGGTTCAAAAGCACCCTAAATTAGAATCAAAAAAAATAACAGGATAATAGGATGGTAGGATAGAA
>CAYWSY010000048.1:0-14478 GCA_964461105.1 uncultured bacterium | reverse complement strand
AATTGAAGCGCTGAGTTTGAAATTTCTCTAACTTTGAAGTGGACGCAGTATATACCCCTTCCGGTTCAAAGGCACCCTAAAGGACTGAATTGAAAGCTCCCGCGATTGAATTATTTTTCAGGGGATAGTATTAAATTTAATACTATCCCCTGAAAAATAATTCAATCGCGGGAGCTTTCAATTCAGTCCTTTAGGGTGCCTTTGAACCGGAAGGGGTATATACTGCGTCCACTTCAAAGTTAGAGAAATTTCAAACTTAGCGCTTCACTTTTTCGTTTGTTTCCATCGACCCTGTGCTTGCACAGGGCCTGCTTCAACAAGCAAAAAATTGAAGCGCTAAGTTTGAAATTTCTCTAACTTTGAAGTGGACACAGTATAGTTCCCTGGATCATCCGTTGGAAATGATGTTCAGCATAGACATCGACAATTGAGGACACCAAAGAAAGCGTCCCCCCAACAATAATGAATGCCAAAACGGTCCCTGCACCAAAAAAAGAGGTTGATGCTGCCACTAAAAACACCCCGCCGAAAATGATTCCGGCGGTTGCAATTGCTTTAATTGTCGTTGGGTTATTTTCCACCCAATCTTCTGCCCGGGCGTAGTAAAACTCCACCTGTTTTAAACAAGCTTCATAGACAGCTGATGCCATGCGTACCCTATTAATAAAGTATTAATTTCGATTAAGGGCGCCATCTAATGAATGAATGAGACGCGAGGATCCTGCAATGGCTAATTTAGCTCCATGCCAGAGCAGTAGGCCTGTTCCACCAATAATAAAAACTACAGGGTAAGCCAACACTACAGCCGTAAATTTAATTCCTTTTCCACCATATTCAACAACAACACTGAGGATGCTCGCTGCAACATCAATAATTTTATGGACACCATCCACAATATCTAAATAATTTTGGAACAAAGAAGATTGAGCAGGAGCTGGAGAAACCACTACTGCATCTGTTGGAAAAGATTCTACTTGTGATACAGCTGACATCATACACCTCATTTTAATATTAATAATAGGCTCACAACATCATTTACAAGCCGTTGTTTTGTTTGCCAACACAAATCATATCAATACACAAAACTAAACGCAACTAAATAACGACTTAGCAATCAATTAAAATCAAAATGAATTAACACAGTTAAACAAACGAAACCAAGCGCTCAACTCACATTATTTTATTCGATACGATTTAAAATTTTTCTCATTTCCAAGATCACCGACATCAAATTATACTTAAATCATGAACCACGAAAAAACTGAAGGGATTGTCCTTCGCTCGTTAGATTACAAAGACCGTCAAAAAATCATCACCCTCTTTTCAAAAGAAGTTGGAATGATCAGTCTTATTTTAAAAGGGCTCACAGGACGCAATACACGCCTCCTCGCTCTAAGTTCCCCTTTTTGCCAAGCTGAATTTATTTATCGCAAAGGGACATCTAGCCTCTATACGTTCATTGACGGAACCACCATCAATGAAAATCTTCACCTTCGCTCTCAATTTTCTTTTCTACAAGCCGCAGGGAGCTTAAGCAAAGGGATTCTATCCTCTCAACTCCCCGGCAAACCCGCGCCCGACCTCTATCAACTATTTTCAACCTATTTTAAACAAATCCCCTCCTTTCAAGAACCCTCTCCCCTCATCAGCAGCTTCTACCTCAAACTCCTCAAACACGAAGGGCTCCTTGCACTCTCCTCTCAATGCTGTACATGCGCATCACTCCCAGCAAGCGCGCTCCATGAAGGAGAAAGCTACTGCCGCAACCACCGTCCACCAGGGGGCACCTGCTTTACCGAAGCAGAATGGACCGTGCTCCTGCAGCTAACCCAGGCTCAAAACTTCCAACAATTGCGCAACATCGCACTTCCATCAGAGCTTACCACTTTCATTTCAAATTATTTTTACTCAAAACCACTCCCATAAAATACAGATTTACATTAAGCTAGAAAATAAAAGCTTATGTTCAAAAAATCGCTCCTCCCAACTTATATCATTTACTTTCTAGATAATTTCAGTTTTGCCTCTCTTTTCCCCCTATTTTCAACACTCATTCTCTCAAACGATTCGGTCCTCCTTCCAGACAGATATGATCTCATGATGCGCAACATGCTCTTTGGAGCTTTAAGCGGAGCATTTCCTCTCGGCGCCTTTTTTGGAGCCCCCCTCATTGGAAATGCAGCTGATTTTCTAGGGAGAAAAAAAGGGTTCTTTATCGCCCTTGCTGGATTAATTATTGGCAACCTTCTAACCGCGCTCGCTCTTTTCGTCGGCTCTTACTTTTTCTTGGTCTTTAGTAGATTTTTTACAGGTCTTTTTTCGACAACCCTCACACTCTGCCATGCCACTGTCGCCGACTTGTGCCCCCTACACACTCAGCGGGTCAAACACTTTGGCGTCCTCGCTGCAATTAGCGGGTTAAGCTGGATCATCGCCCTAATTCTAGGAAGCTCGATCGCCATTTCCCCTTTTAACCCAATGACCCCCTTTCTTCTTTCGGCAGGTCTTGCTTCTCTAAACCTCATCATTGTTGCCTACTTCTACACCGACACGGCGCCACAAAATGAAGATCCATTCAAAGCCCCCCAAACCTATGACCAAGTGATGAATACCTTCCACTCAAGCAATATCCGAAAACTCACAGGCACGCTCCTTCTCTTCTCTATCGGATGGCTCCTAACACTTCAATGGTTCAGCGGATTTTCCATAGAAAAATTCCACATCCAGCCACATCAATTAATTGATACATTGCTCCTCATCGGCGGATCTTGGATTATAGGAAGCACCCTTTTCAATTGCTTGCTAGTCAAAAAGCTACGACTCCCACTGATCCCCTTTTTTGGCCTATTACTTCTCGTTGTGCTTCTCGGCCTGACCAGATTCGTTCATCAATACACCCCCTTTACCCTAATTAACATCCTTGCTGCCGCTCTCGCCGCCATCATCCTTAGCAATCTCCTTAATCTATTTTCCATTTCGGCCCCGGCAGATTCCCAAGGCAAAATCCTAGGAATCGGACAATCCGTCATTGCCGCAGCCCAATTTCTCGTTCCCATGATCGGAGGGATGTTCCTTTTTGGAGGATTTTCACACTTCTATCTGTTTGTCAGCGCGATCATCTTGTGTGCCTTTTTCTTTTTCTGGAGAGACCTCAACCTCTTAAACAATCAAAAAAGGAATTAGAATGCCTATAAAAAGCACAAAAAGAGTAAACTTCCCCCAAAAAAAAGGAATCAATGAATTGTCATCACTCATGGCAACAAGCATTTATCAATAGTACCATCCAACATCGAGCCCCCTATCTCTCTTTTATTGCCTGGGCTTTTCATATAGAAGTGAACAAAATTGCCGAAATTGGAGTCAATAAAGGGGAAACTTCGATCCTTCTTCGAAACCTCTTTCCTCAGGCAGAGCTTTACCTTATCGATCCCTGGAGCCTCTCGTCAGAGTACATCCAAAGCGGCACGCCGATTTCGCGCAAACAAAAGCATTATGAAAAGGCGTATCAGGCAGTAAAAACTCAATTTGAACATGACCCCACAGTCCACATTTTCCGCATGGGATCCCTCACAGCTTCGACACAAACCCCAAACGACTTCGATCTTGTGTTCATCGATGGAAACCACGAATACATGCAAGTCAAGCAAGACATCACGGCCTGGCTCCCGAAGGTCCGTCCAGGAGGCATCCTTGCAGGGCACGACTATGAGCCATCCATGCCCATCTTTGACGGGGTCAAACAAGCTGTTGATGAACTCTTTGGAAATCAAGTGATGTTAGGAAAGGATCGCGTCTGGATCCACAGAAAGCAATGCGGAAAGGGGGACTCGAACCCCCACGAGGAAACCCTCTCTACCACCTCAAGGTAGCGCGTCAACCAATTCCGCCATTCCCGCAAAAAACTTAAAGGTCGAAGCTTAATCTTTTGCAGAAATCTCTTCAAGGAAAACTCACTCAAAATAATTATTTGCCATTTCTTCCATCGAGTTTTAATCCCCATTTCGATAGACTCAAGATTATGCGTTGTACTTGCTATTGCACTGCTTCTTCCTATGACATTCCCCGCCTCTTCCAGTATCTGCAACGACTGGGACCGACTCAATTATTTCGCGACGCTGTTCACATTCAACTCAAAGAAGAAAAAAAGACCAAAGGGGATCTCTTCTATTTTTCCTACGGAGTCGTTGTCTGCTGGGGATTTACTGAAGAAGAGGAAAAAGAAATTCTAGTTTCCATCAAAGAATTTGAAAAAGAGCCCTTGAATAAAACAGAACTCGACGAATTTACTTATTGCTACACAGATTCAATGAAAATTGATGAAGATGAGATCCATCTTCAAAACAAGAGCAACTTAACTCAACTTGCCGTCTCTCATGGCCTTGCGCAATCAGTCAAACTCACCACTTTTGAAGAACTCATTCAGAACACCATTGACCACACAAAACATCTGCCAACCGATCTTGCTAAGAAGGGAAAAATCCCCCTTTCCCGCCGTGAAATTTCCAAAAAAATGGGAGAGCTTTTCATCGAGCGAAACTTCATTAACCTTCACAGCGAGATTCTCGATACCCCAGAATTCTTCTGGAACTATCCAGAGCTTGAACCTTTCTACCGAAGAACTGCCCACTACCTCGATGTGACCAAGCGCGTTGAAGTGCTTAACAAACGCCTGAATGTGATCCACGAACTCTTTGAAATCCTCTCTGCCGAGCTTAACCACCAACACACTTCCAGGCTCGAGACGATCATTATCCTATTGATCTTAATCGAAGTGACGCTCGCGCTCTTGCGCGATCTGTTCCACCTAATTTAAACTCGGCTTTGTACATTTTTAGCCCAACTGCCTTGCCCATTTGTTCCCTGACGTTTGGCCTTAAGGCCAAACTAGTCGATTTATTTAAGCGGGAAGGGGTTTTTAACCCCTTCCCGCTTAAATAAACGCCTCAGAAAACAAATGGACCGAGGCAGTCGGGCTAAAAATGTGCAAAGTCGAGTTAAAGCTTCCTCCCCTTCCACTTGCCATCTTCTCCCTTAACAAAATGGACAGGAACGCAATTATCAATCACCCATCCATGCTCTTCAACACCAAGTAGCCAACACAGAGCCAAATGAATACCTCCATGAGCAACCACCAAAGAAGGGCCTGGAAGCTGAAGCACCCGCTCAATTCCCAGCTGAACCCGCGACATAAAATGGCTCACGACCTCATCCTGGGCAAGCGGCTCACCTCTTCCTAACTGGATCATCGCCTTCCAAATAGGTGCAGTACTCTCTGTAAACTCCTCCATCTCGTAATGAGCGACCTGCAACCCCACGGTTATAATCTCTTTTGTCTGTTGCGCGCGTTTTAAGGGACTTGTGCACACATGTTGAACTGCCAAGCCAGCAATTACAGGCTCAATCGCCATTGCCTGACTCTTTCCCCGTTCATTCAAACCCACATCGTCAGGATGATCCTCCTTGCATTGTCCATCCGCAATGTTGTGATCTGTCTGACCATGACGCACAAAATAAAATTCCCGATTTCCCATTATTCCCATCCGTCTTCAGAATAAAACTCTCCTTTTAATACAGCCTGCAGGGCTGCAACATTGTACTCGATCCGATTTGAGGGCAAAGTTTCCAATGAGTAAAACGCCAAGCTGCTACATTTTTCAGGCTCCAAATTTTCAATAACCCCTTCCCAAACAGGACAATCAAAAAAAACATCCACATTAAAGCGGTTTGTCTTCCGATGCATCACATGAACCACTTTGAGTTGAGACTCATTGAGCTCAATTCCAATCTCCTCCCGAGCCTCTCGAATCAAAGCTGCCGTTGCAGACTCTCCATCTTCAACATGGCCTGCGACCAATGCCCACATCCCGTCTCCATAGCCAGTATTTTGTCTTAAATGAAACAAAATCTCATCCCCCCGTCTCAAAATCAAATACGCATTCAAAGAAGCCCCCGTTCGCTTCTTCTTTAAACAAGCCCGATAGACTGCAAGCGACTCTTTAGCAGCAGTCATTAAAGGCATCACCTCGAGATCTTGGAATGAAGCCCAATGGTAGCCTTGATGCTCATCAGAGAGAAAGACCTCAGGGACCTGCTCCAACTTCACTCCAAATAAATGATACACGTAATCCACATCAGGTTTTCGAATGTACAGCGATGTTAAGTGCTTCAGATCAGTTGAAGTCTCAAGCTCGATTCCAGTCTCTTCAAAAAGCTCCCGTTTTGCCGCATCTAATGGAGCCTCATGAGCTTCGACTTTCCCGGCTGGCACCCCCCATTTTCCCGGCTCTAATTTCTGCTTCCCCGTTTGAAGCAAAAGAATTTTTTGATCGATTTCAAGATAACAAGCGGAAACATGAACCTGAGGATTAAATCCTTCTGGCGCTTGTGTATGAATCTCAACATGTGAAATGGACTGGTTCATCTGTTACCTGCTTGTGATGTTGCACCCATTGTAACACAAGCAAAAAACCCAAACAAGCGCACAAAAAACAGAAATTATTTTACATTTGTTCACTCTTAATCCATACTGCGCACATGGCAACAATCCATCCAACCATCCAAGCCGTCATCTTTGATTTTGATGACACTCTTGTTGGAACCATGAAAGCAAAATGGGCCCAGCACAAACATATTGCACAGACCTATTATTACAAGCAGTTAAGCGATGAAGAACTGCGCATGCATTGGGGAAAGCCCCTTACAACTCTATTGACAATTCTCTACGAAACAAACAACCTCGAACAAGCCCTTGTCTATAATACGACATATCGAAAACACTTTCCCAAACTCCTATTCGAAGGAACTTTAGATACACTGCATGCCCTCCACACTGCAGGCAAACAATTAGGAATTGTGACATCAACCACCCGAGCCAATTTACACCACGATTTCGAGACCCTTGGCATTCCACAACACCTCTTCCATTATCTTCAAACGGAAGAAGATACTTCGCACCATAAACCCGATCCTAAAGTCTTTGAGCCCACAATCTCATGGCTCTCCCAACAACACATCCAGCCCCATGAAGTCCTATATGTAGGAGATCACCTCAATGACATGGCAGCTGCAAAAGGCGCTGGATTTGCATTTATCGGAGTCGGAACAGGACTCATTTCTGTTCCCGAATTTGAAACCCATAACGTCCAAGCAATCACTAACCTCCCCCTTCTCATCCAATGATACAAGCTAAAGAAGACACCTTCCACTTAGGCGCAAAAGCACTCATCCAGAATAAGGACGGCAACTTCCTTCTTTTGCAGAAGACTCCCAAGAAGCTGACCCAAGAATTACCTCCCATTTGGGATCTTCCTGGAGGACGCATTCACAGACAAGAAGCCTTAGAAACAACGCTCAAACGCGAGGTCTTCGAAGAGACCGGGCTTAAGAACCTCACACAAATCACACCAATTCAATGGCTCATCTCCCCAATCCGCATCCCAGTTAAAAACGGTGATGTGGGATTAATTTTAGCCCTCTTTTTATGCGAAATTGACCAGGACAGCACGATCCACTTAAGCGATGAGCATATCAGCTTTGAATGGGCAGACCCTACCCAGGCAACCACAATGCTGCCAAACTTTTATTCCTCTATCTTCCCTCAACTAGTAGTTTGTAAATAAAGTTCTTGGTGCTAGTTTTCGCGTGAAAGCGCCCGCGGTTGAATCGGAATCGAGGGGGGCTGTGTCTACGAACACAGCTCCTCTCGATTCCGATTCAACCCCGGGACTTTGACGCAAAAATAGCTGCAAGAACTTTATTTACAGACTACTAACCCAAGACTTGCCGTCAATGCCACAAGATCAGGCTGACTTTGCTCATAGGCTTCCTCTCCAACACAAATGATCATATACCTCCGGATACAGTTTCGAAATACGAGATTCGCGCATAAAAGCGCTTTTGCTGGAGGATATCCAAGTTTTTCAAAATTGCGATAAATACTGTCTCTCACTTTCTTCACAAGAATTAACTTCTGAGATTCAATATCTTGAATGGTCTTTTCGTAATTTCCTTTTCTTGAGTTCAGATATCTCTGATTTTTCTGCGAACTCCCTGAATTTTGGGGAAACTTATTTTCATTTTTTAAAAGCTCCGTCTCCCTTAGATAACAATAAAATTGAGCCTTTTCTGATCCATCTATTTCGGAAGGGTGTAAGGCCTTATCCAACTCATCTACTGTAAGATTATTGTTCACATAGAGATGCAAAAGCAGCATCGAATACAGCATCATCGGTGGATAGCGAAACGATTCTGCAATGAACCAAATCGTCAAAATTCGACTTGTAACATCAGGCTTAATTACTGGATCATGATCTTCAAACAAAGACTCAAGCTTATTATTCACAATTGCGCCAAAATAAGCATCAAACTGATCCAGACTCGGAACATAATTATTCAACATCTTAAAAGCCAAAGCATTCCGTTTCTCTTCAGATAAATTTGGAAAATGCCTAATTACAGAAGCAACCCTTGCCTCGAAATTGCTCAAGACAGCCTGTTCAGCCTCCTCACGTTTGGATAAGTTCCGATCGACAAGCTTGACAGCATCTGAGATCGTTGAAAAAAGAGGATTTGATGAGCTTGAAAGTTTAAGTTTTTGAAGTTCCTCTCGAATCGCTGTATGGCTCATCATCCGGCTTCCATATTCCATCATCACCGATTCAGCGTAGCCATAACTGCGAGCATCTGGACCAGAATACCCAGCTTGATACTTTGTTGTTACAACATCAATCTTTCCATCGCCCAACTTAAGTTTAGGTCCATGTTTTAACCGCCTTAAATTTTTGACAAGATCAGGAATCTCAGAAAATTTATTGAGCGTAATCTCTTCATCTCGAGGCACCTCGACCTCGCCAAACCTAAAAACGAGACATTTATCAATCTCTTGCGTTTTTGAAGGCATTTTAAGACCTCTATTTACCCAATTTATTCACAAAGGCTGTAAACCGCTTTTCTAATTTGTTAACCAGACGTTCATCTTCAGTCTTAAACTGTTTTTCACATTCCTTCTCCGTTAACTTCCGACGCGGATCAGATTTCTTCTGATCCTGAGATCTCCCATTATTCTTAAAATCTGCCATTGAAACCTCAGTCACTTCAATTTTTTGAGTTCCTCTCCAAGCTTTTTCACAAGCTCTTCCTGTTCTTTAACAATCCGCTCGACCTCTTCCTTAGCGATCCTATCGAGTTCGGCGTCAGACAATTCCCGAGATTCTTTTCCCCCTTGAGGGCCGTTTTGATTCATATTAGCCATTTGCTTCTTCCTCCGTCCAAATTTCGAGAAAAATTTACGCTCATCCCTGTTCGCTGTCAAGTTCCAATTCGAAAGCAGCCAACATATTTATTTTGAAAACAAAGGCCCCTTTCAGCTACGGTTTTCTGCAATAATATTCCTCTGAGGCAATACAACATGCTTCTCATCAACATCCTCATATGGGCAATCTTCCTCTACATCGCACTCTCTTTACTCCTCTACCAGCTTCGCTGGAAGCTCATTTTTCACCCAAGACAACTCAATCCCTTTTTTGCAAATCCATGGAAGGAACACAAATTTGCGATCGACACACAACACGACCACCTAGAAGGGTGGTTTTTTAAACATCCCGCACTTAAAGAGAACCCCTTAATCATTTATTTTGGCGGGAATGCAGAAGACATCACCCACCACTTTGAAACAATCGATCAATTTCAAAACGTTTCGATGATCTTCATAAGTTATCCAGGATACTTAGGCAACCGCGGGCATCCCTCGCAAGACACGATCTTTTCTAACGCCCTTGCCACTTACGATTATCTCATCGACAAAGAGGGCATCTCCCCCTCTCAGATCATTCCCATGGGAAGAAGCCTCGGAGCATCCGTCGCTGCCTATCTTGCCAGCAAAAGAACCGTCAATGGGCTCATTTTGATCACCCCCTTTGACGCCATCATGAACGTTGCCAAAAAAATAGCCCTCTTCGCCCCCTTTACCTGGCTTTTGTATCGAACCTTTGACACAGCCAAGTACTTAAACAATGTGAACGTCCCACCCTTAATTTTAATCGCAAAGAGAGATGAAGTTATTCCAACCAGCAGCACGCAAAACTTAATTCGCTCCTTCAACCGCACAATGACCGTCAAAGAAATCCCCTCTGCAGACCATCAAGATATTTCAACCTTTGACGCATTCTACGAGGCGATCAATGAATACACAGCCGCTCAAAAAAATCTATGAAAAGCTAAGCAAACAGCTTTACACTGACAAGTCAGGCGCTCTTATGGCTGACCTTGTTTTTTCTTAAGGAAAAAAGATTTTTTGACAGCAGCTCAATTAAAATGTAGAGTTTAACAAAAAAACTCTCACATGGCAAAAATCATGCGAAATTTCAAGCTATTCATCCACTCACTCCTCTTAGCAACCACACCCTCACTTCTCGTTTATCCTCAAGAAGGGCTTCCACACATCGCCATCCAAACAGTCACTAATGAAGATAAAGAGCCCCAGTTAAACCGATCATTTTCCTACGATGATGTCATTGAACTTCTCGATCAGATCGAATCAGGTGAACTCGAGAAAACAGCATCTGCTGAAGATTTGGAAAAAATCAATCAGTTCCTCACATTCCTTGCCCAAGAAGGTGTGCTTCCTGACGATTCCTATGATTACCTTGCTTTGGAAAAAGATGTGACAGAGCTTTTACATGGAACGGGCTCTCTGTATGAATTTGCCTTTTCTTTAGGCGCAGAAAATGAAGATTTAGTGATCCCAGCGATTTTTAATCACTCTGGCGAAGTGATTTTCTGCAAAGGTTGGTTTCACAAAAGATGGGACCACACCAAAAAATTCATCAAAAAGCACAAAAAAGAGATTATTATCGGAGCTGTCATCGCCGTTGCAGTCGTAGCCACGGTCGTTGCTGTCGTTGCTGCATCATCAACCGCAGCTACCGTTGCAGGAACGGCAGGAGGCGCAGCGGCAAGTTATGACAAGAGCCCTCCATCCCACAAAGCTGATTCCCCCTCTATTTCCTTAAACCCAATGAGCTCCTCTTCCACTTTTGCTGCGATGGCAGATACGCCCATGCTCACAGGAATCATGGAAGAGCAGATCTTCTCCTTCAAAGAGACCCTTGTTAAAGAGCAGTTTTTTCAGACATCGAATTCTCTCAACTCCTTTTCATCGCTTTCACTGGAAGAAACCGGACGTGTCCTTGGATCTTTACTTGCTCATGAAAATGCTCAGCATGTCAATCAGCTAATCCCACAATACCCAAAGCTCTCTTATGAAATTCAAACATTAAGCACACAATTAACCTATCCGATCTCCAAGGAACAGAATCACTCATCTCCTCACGCAAGCCACTTTGAGATCGATCGGCAATTTTCCACAGATTACGCCCCTCTTTTTGTTAGCTCAGAAAAACAGATCAACTTGAGCGGGCTTTCCCATGAAGCTCTAGGCGAGCGAGCTTTAACTTCAGGATATCACAATCAAGCAATCCATCATTTTGGAAAAGCAATTGAAATAAACCCAACCAATCCAATCCCCTATCTTCAAAGAGGGATCGCTCACTTTGAATTAGGTCAATATGACCACTCTTTAGAAGCTTTCCAGCAATTTACTACGCAATCTCCTATCCAAACATCACATCCGCTATCGGTCGTTGAGTTTAGCCAAGGCTTTGCCAAAGGGTTAATGAAGGGAGTTTACGAATCTGGAGAAGGTTTTATCCTATTCATGGCTGATTTTGTAAAGCATCCCGTTCAGACATCTAAACAAATGGTCGAGTCCATTTCGACATTAGTTGACCTGGTTCGTTCAGACAAATGGGGAATTGTAGCGGAAGTGCTCTCTCCAGAAATACATCAGCTTGTCACTCAATGGGACATGCTATCATCAGAAAACAAAGGAAAATTAGCTGGCCATGCTATCGGGAAACACGGAGCTGATATTCTTACGCCAGGAGCTGTAGCCAAAGTCGCAAGTAAGTGTGCAAAAACCGCTCAAGAGCTAGCTACCATATATAAAAACTTCCAAATTGCTCAAGAGACGTTGTTACTTGAGACTGCAGCGGGAATTGGGAATGGAGCGAAGGTTGCGGAAGTTGTTCGAAACGGTCAGACGATGATGGCGCTGGGAGAAGAAATGGGTTTCACTACACACGAAATAGCCAAACTTAAGCAAGCAGGGAAGTTAGAAGCATCTATAAATCACAGCTTCGAGGAAATGATAAAAAATCCAATTACACGTGAATCATTTGAATTATTCAATAAAGCAGAAGCATTTTTAGAACCTTATTGTAAAGGATTTTTACCTGAAGCACAAGTTCGTGAACTTATCCATCAAACTGGCATTAAGACTTTTTCCAGACCAACAGGAATTCCTGAAAATTTTTTGGTTAAGATTACCGATAAAGGAGTAGGTATGGAATATGTGCACCCAACAAATCCACATATTCGGGTAAGAATTATGCCGGGCAAACCTCATAGCCCAAACCCGAACCAACAAAAACCATATGTAATCTATAAGAAACACGGCCAAATATTTGATAAATCTGGTAATGTTGTTAAAGCATCATCTCAAGAAGCTCATATCCCTCTAGATGAATTTTCATATCCTAAGGATTAGTCATGCAACTTTCAGACAAAGATAAAATACAGATATTAGAGGGATTCATTGAAATTTTTACTCGCATTTCTAATAAAGGATATCAAAAAAGAATATGGATCAATGGAGAAGGCCCCGAAGTCGATGATTTTGATGACACAGTCTGCGATTTTTTTGGAGAATGCGACCCTATTTTAGAAAACTATAAAAATTTTGGAATCACTGATCATCAATCTGAGTTATTAAAAAAGTTTCGCGACGAATTCAGGGATTTTTCAAAGAAGCGAAACTTGCCCCCAGATTTTTTAGACTCCCCTGAATGGGCCAAAATTATAAACATGGCAAAAGACGTCTTGCAAGCATTCAATTACCAAAAAAAACAATCCGCTCCATAGCGGAAATTCGCCAAAATTACAGAGGTTATTCAATCTGGCCAAACAGCGGTGTACAAGGCTGAAATCAATCAAAATAAACATGTAAAGATAGTAAGAGACTATCTTGATAAACCAGTTAAAGAGATTCAAAAAGGCGTTAACAGCTACGAAGAACAAAACAACATTCTTCAATCTATTCTAAATGAAAGGCTTTCTCATGAATAAAGAGAAATTTAAAAAGTGCGCTATTGACACAACAACTCTATTAAAAGAGCTTGCTAGAAAAGCAAAAGCAGAAGCTGATGATCAAAAAGAAAATTATAAGGATTACACAGAAGGCGTACTAATGGGGTATTATTCAATTATTACTCTTCTAAAACATGAAGCGTTTGCCTTTTGTATTGATCAAAAAGAGTTAGGATTGGCAGATATAAAACCTGACGTAGATTTGCTCGGCCTTGGTAGAAATCCTGATATAGATGTTAGGGAAGATAATTGGGCGATCGAGGTTATGCACGAGGAAAAAGTCAAAGGGTATCTTATTGATTCAATAACCTTGCTGAAAGAGCAGGCGATAGAAGCAAAAAAAGAGGCAGATAATCCAAAAGACAGTCTTGAGAACTATAACAAAGGAGAACTGAAGGCTTATTTTTCGGTATTCTCTCTTTTAAAGCATCAAGCTTCCGTTTTCAACATTGATGAAAAAGAAATCGGACTAACTGACATAGAGCCTGAGCGGGATCTCGTCTAATACGAATTTCAGATGATAAATCCGACAAAAATTAGACACTGTCACCATTTTCTTAACTCAAGGGGAGCCTCTACAGCAGAAAGCGTTGAATAAGTTTGGGATTAAACTTTATGGATGAAAAAAGCTTAAAACATTATATAAGAGAGATAAGCTGTTTAATTAAAGGTTATTCTAGGCAAGCAAAAATAGATGCTGACGATCCAAATAAAGGCAATTCTGATTATAATACCGGCTATCTTATGGCTTATCATGAAGTAATTGCTGTTATGAAAAACCAAGCCCCTTTTTTTGATCTTACACAAGAAGATATTGGGCTTGCTGATATAGAGCCGGAGAAAGATTTGATTTGATTTATGAACCTACTGCTGGCATCGCTGGTTATAAAAGTTACTGAAAAAAGGCTCTGTGGGCGGAGCTCACGAGAGCAAGGCCACGTGTTTTAGTTGTCACGCACGCAAGCCACAAGCACATCATGAGCTCTACGGGCAAGTTCCTGAAGTTTTTGCCACTCTGGATTGCCCAGTACGTTCTCAGGATTAGCTGTCCTGAAAGGAGTTTTCTTGAGCTGAAATCGAAATTGATTCAAAAGAGCAATCTGTTCTTCAGTAAGATCAAACTTTTTAGCATATTCTTCCATGAAGTAATCAAATTCGCAGCCGGTAAACAAGCCTTCATACATGTCTAAAGGAGTAGACCAGAAAATTTCACTTTTATCGTAAGCGTCTAACGAACCCATCTTTGAAGCTAAACCAAAACCCTAAATCTAAGTT
>CAYWSY010000047.1:0-14641 GCA_964461105.1 uncultured bacterium | reverse complement strand
GGGGGAAGAGCTGTGCTTGTCCCCTATGAAGATGGAGTGCCTCATGGCAATGCCCTAGAGTGGTATGAAGGAGGCGCGCTTAAAGCCAGCTTGCGTTACCAAAAAGGGCAATTGCATTCAGATGGTAAAAATCCAGCCCTTGTCATTTATGCTGAAGATCGCTCGATCCAAGAAGTTCAAGATTATCATCAAGGACAGCCGATTGGTACTCATCTGAAATACCATCCAAACGGAAAAGAGCAGTACAAAGTGCATTATAAAAATGGAAGGAAGCATGGAAAAGAGCAGCTCTTTTCTTCTGCTGGCAAGCTTCTTGGGGAAGGGGAATTTAAAGAGGGCGTGGCAGTTGGAAAACATTGGCGCAATGCCGAGAGTGGTGGCCAGGTGTACCTGGCCCAGTTTGATCAACAAGGCACTCTTTTAAGCCCGATTGTTGAATGGTCGGAAGACGGGCAGAAAATTGCCGAATTTTTCATGGTCAAAGACCAGCGACATGGTCCATTTCAACTCTGGTATTCTGATGGGACTCCCAAAATGGTCTATCATTATGAGCATGGAGATTACGAAGGGGAGCAAAAAGAATTCTTCCCAAATGGTCAGCTGAAAGTCAAAACGATTTATTCAAAAAATGTGAAAGCAGGCCCTTATGAAGAGTGGTATGAAAATGGCAAGCGCGCCATTAAAGCGACTCTTCGCGACGGGACGCGCGATGGCACTTATCAAGAATGGTATGAGAATGGAAATCCTAAACTCGAAGAATTTTATGTCGAAGGCATGCTCGACAAGACGCGCAAAGAGTGGTTTGAGAATGGCGTGCAAAAATTCTCAGGAGATTTTGTGCTTGGTAAAAAGCAGGGCACTCACCGCGAGTGGAATGCAGATAATGAGTTGATTGTTGAAGTGAAATATGAAAATGATCTTCCTCATGGGATCGTAAGAGCTTGGTATCCGAAGAAAAAACTCAAAGAGATGATCACCTTTGAACATGGAAAGCGCAATGGGAAGAATGAAGAGTTCTATGAAAATGGAAAACCCAAAGCGGTGGCTCTCTACAAAGATGATAAGCCCGATGGGGAGGTGAAGACATGGCATGAAGACGGTTCTCTTTGGGCAGTTAAGCACTTTAAAGAGGGGCTTCCCGTTGGTGAGCAAAAAGAGTACTATCCTAAAGAAGCTATCACTGCGGGGAAAAAGGTCGCGTCGCAACTCTCCCGTCATTTTGTCCATAATGAGCAAGGCAATCTGCATGGCGAGCAAAAAACTTACTATCCAAATGGTGGCGTTCAAACCTCGATTGTCTACCACAATGGGGAACTCCATGGTCAGAAAGCAATGTGGGACGAGGAAGGAACTTTAATGGAAGAGGCGTGGTATGAAATGGGCAAGCTGAACGGCAAGTTCTTTGAACGCGCGCCAAACGGAAGGGAATTTGTTTTCCATTACAAGAATAATCGCCGTGATGGGGTTCATGAGATTTATTACCCCACACACGAGTATTTTGGAAAAATCAAAGCACTTGAGGTTAACTTTGTCAATGACCTTCCTGAAGGGGAAGCATCTGAGTTCAATGAATCTGGGCAAAAGGTCGGCTCGACATTGTATAAAAATGGGATGAAGGAGGGAGTTGCCCAGATTTTCAGTCCAAAAGGACAACCGATGTTGAAGATTGAATTTCATCAAGATCTGCGCAACGGTCCTTCCATTGAATATTTTCCTAATGGCAATGTCTTTAAAGAGTCACTATTTGTGAATGACATCCAGCAGGGTGAAGAGAAAACCTATTTTGAGAATGGAGCGCTTGCAAAACTCGTGCCTTACAAGGATGGTAAAATCCATGGTTCATATAAAGAGTGGAATGAGAGTGGCACTCTTGTTTTTGAAGGAGATTACAAAGAAGGCAAACGTCACGGCAAGTTTAACAAGTACTATGACAATGGCAAGCCATCTTTACTCCAAGCGTTTCTTGATGATCAGCTTCATGGTGCCAAGAAGAGCTATGACAAAGATGGAAAGGTCTCAGAAGTGCATTATAAAAATGGGAAAAAGCTCTCTTAATCGAGAGCTTTACATCGAAATTGATGCAGCACAGACTGGCTAAAGGTGCGGGAATTGACAAAGCCCAGTTTTTCAAGCTCGAGGGTTTCCGGTTTTAATCGAGCCGGAGACGCCTCTTCAGTAAAGACATAGGCCCCAGATTTAATCAGATTGTAAGTTTCTAGAGTGTGCAGTAGTTCTTTGAAAAGAGCCCCTTCTTTTGCGGCCGCATAAGGTGGATCGATATAGATCAGATCGAACTGTGCGCCTCGAGCTTTCAATTTCTTCAATCCAACCATTACATCAGCGCCGATCACTTCTGCCTGTGCTTCAATTTGAAGTGCTTTGATGTTGTCTTGAATGCAGCTCCGGGCATATCGATCTTTATCAATAAAGACTGCGCTACTAGCGCCTCGACTAATGGCCTCGATTCCCATCGCTCCGGAACCTGCAAAGAGATCGAGAAAGCAGGCTCCTTCAACAGCACTTTGGCAGATGTCGAAGACACATTTGCGTAAAATACCGAGCGTGGGTCTTGTTTGAGGGCCTTTTGGCGTTTGCAGCGTGCGGTTGCGGAATGTGCCGCCGATAATTTTGAGACTCATTCAAATGCAATCTCGCTGCGCGTGCTTTTCAAGATTTTCCGCGCGTCTTTAAGATGGGTCGATTTTCCCTCTTTTAAAAACTCTGCATAGCAGGCATTGGCTTCGAGAGATTCCCAGTGGCGAGCATCTGTGCGTGAGGCTTTTTCCGCTTCCACAAACGAGAGATTTTTGCGTATGGAGATCCATTCATCATTGTGACGCCCTTGGACGATTAAATCGAAGTTGCAGGGCTCATTAATCGTTCCGACAATCACATAAGGTTGGTAGGAATAAAGGGATGGGAGATGGGAGGATGAAGAGGTGATTTTGATTTCGGCATGGGGGTTATCCGGAATGGCTGTCACCATCATCTCGCTAATGACTGGATTGCGCAAGTCAAGAATCAGCTTGCCGAGCTTTCTTGGGAAGGAGGCATGGGTATCAGAATAAAGGAGCCTGCCTCCGCTAATCGAGCTTAAGAGATCGAGCATGACAAGATTATTTTTCTGGCCGACAGCAGCAGTATAGAGTGAGAGCTTACCTTGATTTTTTTCGAGCCACTGGGACAGGAGTTTTTGTTGTTTTGTGTTGTTTTGCAAGCACATCCCATCGGTTAATAAAATCGCAGTGTCGACTTCTCCGGGATGGGTACATTCGGGCAGTAATTTTTCTAGCGTCGAATAGATATCTGCTGTGTTGAAATGCCCTCCGGCTTCCTGTTTTTCTAAAAACTCTTCCACATTACGCAACATTTTTGCGCTGCATTTCACAGGGGTCTGGCTAAATTTCACGATTTTTTTATCGACGACATAGATGTTAAAATGATCTCCTGTTTGCATGCTGGCAAGCGCTTTGACAATCGCACGTTTAAAGACGGCAAATCGATGTCTTTCTACGGAGTTAGAGCGATCTAAGATAAAGGAGATGTTTTGTTTCATGCTGTATTTGCTGATGTCACATAGCGGCGTGAGGGTGGCTGCAAAGGCATAGCCCTCTCCCTCTTCTTTCGGATAAAACTGCAGGGAGATGTTAAAATCATCATTCCATTGGAAAGAGGTGGCCAGTGCGGGAAGGTCGTATTCTTCCACAGTAGGCAGTTGTTTTGCAACTTCAAGCAGTTGCTTTTCAACTGGTTCTGCTGGTAAAGGTGCGCTTGTTGCTTGCGGAGGCGCAAAGAGAGAAGCGCTGATGGCATGTGACTGCTTATCGATCTCTTGTCCCATGAGCGATGCGAGCTGCGAGCGCGGGTCGGCTTTGAGTTCCAGGGGATCTTTTTCAGCAGCTAAGGAAGGGATGCAGTCGAGCATATTCACTCCCTGCTCTGTTGATTCCGGAATTGCTTCGAGAACATGGGTGCTCATCGAAAGGAGATCGGGATCAACGGCAACAATCAAATCTTGGCTGGTCATAGGCGCAGGAAGTGACTCTAGGGGAGTTAAACTTAAGGGAAGATCGATATTGAGCTGAGAGCTGATTGCAATCGGAGCGCTTTTGGGAACAAAGAGAGGTTCAAAGGCCTGGACATCTGTGATTTCTTGCGCTTGACCGGAAAGGAATTCTTCACTCTCAACGGTGTGTTCAAAAGGGATGGTGATTTCCTCGCGATGCCTTAAGGCAACAGGCTGCGCTTCTTCTGAAGGGGCAAGCACTATTCCTTGAGGGAGTTCAACCAAATCCAACGGAGAGTGCATGTGATGGGGGAGTACGAGAATTTTCTGAAACGCCTCTTCAATGATCAGGTTCGATTTATCCGTTTCATCTTCTATGGCTGTCAGTACATCGGGTGTTGCAGAGGAGAGGCGAAACAGCGATTTCCAAGAACTGTGGATCAAAATCGGATGAGTATAAAAATAAAAAAGGCCAAATACGTGAAGTGCAAGTGACCCGATTAAGCATTTTAACAACAGGGATCTTTGTTTAACAGTTGAGGTAAGGGTAATCATAAGCTTTGATTTAAAGCCTCCCTGCTTTGTCGGACGCGCTTTTCGAGAAGTTCATGCATCGGTTCCTGGGAAAGAGCATCCAACTGGATGAGCGCTTTCATTTTCGATTCTTTTGCGCGAAATGTCTCGTGTTGTGCCAATTTTAACATCCCATCTAACCGGTGTTCTTCTGCTGAAAAATATTGCATGTAGTGCTGAAAGAGCTTCAATTTATCACTAAATTGATTTTTTGCGGAAAAATAGTCTTTTACAAGAGGGTCGTCCAAGTTTGTAAACGCTTCTCGTGCACGCTTCAGCAGATGCAATGTTTTTTCAATGCGCTCTGATTCAGGATATAGGGCTGATTTGATTTCGATGTAACTTAAAGTTGCCTCTAAGTGGGCAGGTTCAGTCACCAGTTTTCTTTGGATTTCGAGATCTTTCAATGTGTCGAGGATTTTATGTACGGCATCTTGATGACACTCAGGTAATGCAATCTGAGAAAATTGAAGTTTGGCAATATTGAGTTTTGCCGCGGTTGCAAAATAGGACGTGGAATGAGATGCCGAGCGGATCAAAAACTCATAAGTTTGCATTGCTCGCTGTGGTTTGTTGAGTTGCTCATAGGCTTTTGCAAGCTCAAATAAGCATAACCGGGGATATTTCCAAGCATGATCCGGATGGTGTTCATAGATGGTGTTAAGAGCTTGGAGCAACCTTGTTTTTTCCAGATAGCGATGAGCTTTGTCATAGAGTTGGCTGAGTTTGATCGCCTCTGCTTCCATCTCTAAAGAGCCTGCAGAAACCTTCAAGCGATAGATCTCCCCTCCGACGCCCAAAAGATGCTCCAATACTGAGACAGCTCTAGTAAAGACTTGAGGATCCTTTTCTTGAGAGCGATAGTAATAGTTGGCAAGCCAAAGGAGATTTTCTTTTTTTATGGGATGATCCATTGCTAAAAAGAGGTGATTGGCAGCGAGATTGACCAGCGCTTTTTTCTCATCATGGCTCTCTTTCTGAGCCAGCGCCAAATAGGCATTATAGAGTTGAAGATGTAGAGTGGATTGTTCAGGATGACCCGGTTGGAGGGCAAGCGTTTTTTCCGCTTCAACGGTAAAGAGCAATTGATCTTGAGCTCCTTTAAGATGGCAATAGGCCATGAGTAGGTGCGCTTCAGCGCAGCGGGGATCTTCCGGGTATTCCAATACAAACATGCTCAGCGTTTCTAAAGCATCTTCATATTTTCCAATTTCATATGTCGTTTTGCCAAGCAAATAGTGGACTTTTTGCATTTCCGTTTGGGAAAAGATCTTGTGCTGTTGCAGTGCACCTGAGAGCACATTGACAAGGTCCTCTTGTTTAATTTTTTCAGTAAGCGGTGTAGATTGTTTTGTGTCTTCAATTTGACATAAAGTGAGTTGCCGCCAAGCCGCCCCCTTTTTTAAGCTTCCAGGGTAATGTTTTATAAAGGAACGAAACGCCTGTACTCCTTGAGCCCACTGCTTATTTTGTGCAAAAAGAACAGCTGAGTCATAAGCAATCGCTTCCTTCAGAGGATGATCTGGAAATGAAGCTGCAACTTGGCAGAGATCTTCTAATGCACGTGCAAAATCTCCTTTTTCCTTGCATAGCTGGGCATGGATGATTAAGCCCTGTGCGGTTTCCTCTTCGTGAGGATATGCGTGTTTAAGGTGAATGAGGATTTGATCAAAGAGAGCAAGATCGTGCGTTTCACGAGCGCAGCGCATTAAGCTGAGAAGAGCGCTTTTGAGGAGTTCGGGATCGGTATGGGGCGTTGAGGTAAATAATTTTAAAGGAACAATTGCTGGAGCATAACTTCCAATGGCAACCAAGCTTTTGCCCACATAATAATGCATTAGCGGCATCTTCTCCGCAGGAATGTGTTTAAAGGCATCATCTTGAGCAATGAGGAGCTCTCGATAGTGTTTTAAACGGAAGAGCAGATTCATTTGATTGCAGGCCGCTTCTGCGGCAAACGATCCGCCGAGTCGATAAATTCTCCCGTAGGTCTCGATTGCAAGGTTCTCATCAAATCCCACTTGCCAAGTTGCTGCATGAAATAGAAATTCTTCCCTTTTTTCAGGAAACCGCTCCGCTAATTTGAGGTAAATGGCAGCGGCTTTTTCCCCTTCTTTAAAATAGGCATAGATTTCCGATAGGGGAGATAAAATTTGATCGAGATAGTCGGTTTGAGCTAAAATTTTGTATTCGATAAGAGCTTGGCGATAGAGAGCCTCTTTAGCAAGCGGGCTGTCATTGAGCTGAGCTAAACGGAAGTAAGAGCTTGCCATTTCATAGCGAAGAATCTGTTCTTGACCTCGATCGGTAACTCCTTCTTTCAGGACGATTTTTGCCTGTGCAATTGCATCGGCATCGTTTCCTTGCATGAAATAGGAGTGGACCTGGTTGAACCCACATTTTTTCTGAAATTCCTTTCCTCGGATCTCGCGATAAGCGATGAGGGCATCCGCATAATTTTTTTCATGAAAAAAAATGTCTCCCAACATCGCGTACAATTGATCTGAATAAGTTCCATCTGTATGGGTGGCAAGAAAGTTACGGATCTGCACTTTTACAGAGGCAATATCTCCCTCTTTCCAATACTCTGCAATGCGCCGTAGAGCAACAGTATCTTGGATTTTATGCGCCCTTTCTTGGGGCTTTGCATGCAAAGATGAGGCGGAGAGTAAAACAAGGGAAAAAAACCAGTGCATTTTCATTGAGGACCTGTCATTTTTTTTTGATTATACGCACGCCCTATTAATATTCAAATTCCAAGTTTGATTGCAGGCGCTTCTCACAGCTTTAAACTCGAGTTGTCGGATAAGGTGGCTGCAGTATACAATCCTGAAAAAGCGATCCAACCCGGGAGCCGTCGTATGGGCATTCAACTGATGATCTTAGCCTCACTTTTTGTCGCTGCATCGAATTACTGTATGCGCCGCAGTATCGATTCAGGCGGATCGAGCAAAGCCTTTTTAATGATCCAAATGACCCTTGTATTTCTTGTTGCGATTCTTCTCAACCCAGTCCGCACGCACGATTATTCTTGGAGCAACTGCATGGCGCTCTTTGGGATTGCAGGAGGGATTGTGCTTGCAGTCATGATGATCTGTCTTGGTAAAGCTCTTGAAAAAGGACCCCCAGGCCTCACCTTTGCAGCTCTCAATGCATCAACCGTCATGCCCGCCGTTTTAATGGTTCTATTTTTCGGCGCCTCTTTTGGATTTACGTATACACTGAGCCATGGACTCGGCTCAATATTGGTATTGATTGGTCTTTTTTGGGCAGGTTGGGGGGCGATGGGCTCAGAGAAAAAAATGCAGTGGGCTGCGTTTGTGGTAGGAGCTTTTGTTCTTCATGTTCTGTTTCTTGTATTCATGCAATGGCGCGCGCTGTTTATCAATTTTCCAGGGCAAGACGGCCTTTACCTCTCCTTTAGTCTTGATGATGTGAAGAGCCAATGGTTTATGCCCATGGTATTTCTCGTCTGCGCGGTCGTTCAGTGTGTGGTTTACGCCTCCACACAAAAGCGCTTACCTAACCGCTCTGAAACTCTCTACGGGGTTCTCGGCGGCATTGCAAATGGAGTCGGCACCTTCTTTATGATTTGGTCTACGGAAGTGGCCTCCCCGTTAGAGCATGCGATGATTTTCCCGATCTTCGCCGTAACCGTGATCCTCTGCTGTAACGCCTGGGGACAGCGCCTCTACAAGGAAAAGGTCAATTGGCCTGCCAATGCCTGCAGCATTATCGGGATCCTCATAGGGACCCTCAATTGGCAGGTGCTTTTGAAGTAGGTGAGCGCAATGTCTAGAAGGTAAGTGGGTTGCGTTGTTTGCGTGATGTCTGTTAATTTTTTGCTTTGATCTGTCTTCTGACGATGTCCAATTATTTGCTTTTCTTGATTGTTCTGTAAGCCCTTGATTGCAAGGTGTTTGCGTTGTTTTTCGATAATTTTAATGTTGATTATAAAAGCTTGATTTGATATAATTAAATTAAATCGTATTTAATATATTAAAAACAATTAGCAAGGGGCATATTATGTCATTATCTAGCAAGGGGCATGTTACGGCATCATTATCTAGCAGGGGCTGTACATCTCTATTTCTTCCGTCTTCACCTTCATCTTCTTTTTCTTCGAATTCGTCGTCGTCGAGTTCAAGTTCTTCTTCGTCGAGTTCATCTTCTTCAAGCTCTTCTTCATCATCGAGTTCAAGTTCAGTGGCGGCGATATCTTATGAAGATCAACATTCTACTCCAGCCTCTTCCAGCTCTAGCTTAAGTAGTGCCCGTGTAAGCATTGACCCTACTCTTAAACAAGGTATTGACCTGATCCATGGTCGCTTAGCGCAAATGTCTCAAGCTCAGTTTGAAGCATGTATCTATCGAGCAAGCTCTGAAGATCGCGAGGTTGTTAATAGCATTTTACCTCGACTTAACAATCCGGATTTCGCAGATGCTAGTTCAGCAACGAAAGATGCCGATCGACTCAAGATTGTGCGCACACTCCTTGTATTGGCTCCTTCTGCAGAACCTGTGGGGACTTTAGCAAAAGTAGGAGCGGCTTTTAGCAGGCAAATTCATAACCTGATTGCTTGGTTTAGAGAATATAGACAACAACTTGAGTGGCATAGATCAGGTATTGGTTCATCACGCAACTCAGATCTTCCAAAGAAGGCGGTGGGTTCTTATATTAAAGAGCAATTGAAACCTGGTGAAGAGGTTATTGGGAGTTCTGCTGAAATGCGATATGTTACGACTATTGGTAAATTGAGATCTTTACAGGAGTTTATCCGTGGAGAACTGAGAACAAACCTTGAGAAAGGAGCTTATGATGAGCCGTTTATTCCTTATTTGGAACTTCAAGGGTCTTTAGCCTCTCTTAAGCAAGAGATGAACAAGTTAGGAACCTGCAGAGATGTCATCAGTCAGTTGAATGGGATTGAATCTGGGCTCAAGTCCATCCGTGACAAGAAAGGCGATACCGAATTTAAAGCTGAAGCTCAAGCGCGAATGGAATCAATGATCAAGCTTCTTGATCAGAAAATCGCTGCGGAAGAAAAGAAGGCACCGGTTGATTCAGAAAAAGTGGAATTGGAGCATTTAAAAAAGATGAATCTTCAACGCAAGATTGATTCTTATACGCTCAAGATTGCTGATCAAACAAAAATCATCGAAGATTTAGAGCAGGCAAATAAGGACTTTTTAGAATATTTAAGCATTATTCGCAAGGTTGCTGCAATGCCTACAATCTCTGTTCAAGTGTTGCAACTGATTTCCAAAAAATTAGAAGAAAAAATGCAGAAAATGGTGGCTTCAAATGTGCACCTCGCACTTCAAATAGGGGAAGAAGCGGGTAATAATAATTCGATTCGTATGTACAATGAAGTGTATCAGAATTTAGAACGGTACAAGGCGTTTATTAATGCTCAGATTGTAGTAATTAATGGTGATGGGACTCCTTTAAGCAAAGCAGAGCAAGTGAAGTGGAATTTTGATCAACAGCTTGCAGCTTATGAAGGAAAGGATGACGTTGCACAAGATTGGGTGAAAAAGAACACCGATGACATTGCAAGAGAAAAAGAGAGTCTTGCGCATTATCAAGCAAAACTTGCAAGCTTGAAAGCCCCTGCTTCTGCTTCTACCGAGAGCGTCCCTGCACCATCGAGCTCTTCTTATCCAGCATCAAGCAGCGCTGCTTTACCATCATCCTCAACATCGAGCCAAGCACAAACCCCTTCATTCTGGTCAAGACTCACTTCCCCTTTTAGCTCGAGTTCTTCCAGTTCGTCAGCTTCACAATCAGCTCCTAAAGTTGAGCAAATCGATGTAAGCGAGGTTAAATCACAGCGCGAAGCATTGAGTGCTCAGGTAACAGAGTTGAGAAAAACCGGCGCCAGTTTACCGTCTAATCCAGAAGAACGCGCTCGATTAATTACAGACCTGAAAACCCAAGTTGAGACGCTCCATAGCGCTCTTAGCACATTGGAGCTGGATATTGCGAACTTGGATCAATTTGCACAATACCTGTTTGAGATGCATGATCAATCCCCTAAGCCTCAGGCGATTCAAGCCCTGTTGAAGCGAATTGATACGGAATTAAGCGATTCTACAAAAGCTGGGATTTATGCATTGACTTATGAGAGAATGCGCATCAAAGGAGCATTGTCTAGCATTGCAATAAAGCCATCTGATCGAGAAGTAATTGGAAAAGAGCTCTTTGATATGACATTGTCTCCTAAAGCTGGGAAGCAGCTTAGCTTGAATGATAGATCTCGAGATCTTACAGAGATGTCGGATCAACGCCAGAAGTTGGTGGATCAGATTCAAGGAACGATTAGAAAAGCGAAGAAATTAATTAAGACTCTCGGCACTTCACCACGTTCAGAAGAACCTTCACCTGTTCGCGTTGAAGAGCAAAAGAAATCTTCCCGCTCGCGTCGCGGACGTCGCTCTTCTCATCGCTCACGTAGCCACCGCTCCACAAGAACCTCGTCTTCAAGAAGCCGAAGCTGAAGCCCAAGTCCGGTGTTGACAAGCTCTCCTGTTGCATCTTCTTCAAATGGCCGCTCGCTGGCACAGACAGAAGACTTGCTTGCTTTCGAACAACACCTATAAAGTTAAGCAAAAAGCGCGCAATCGCTTAGAAAAGCTCCCCTGGGATCCCAGGGGAGCTTTTTTTTATCGCTGCTTACCAGCAGCGATTTCAGGGAAGTATTCTTCAAGTCCCTGCTTCCAAGGATAGCAGGTCACTGTGTCAAATTGTTTCATGAACCTGTCTTGGCTAAGGACAATGGCCTCGCAATCTTCAATGTCTTTGGTGAGCCTAATAAAAGAGCTGATCTCTTTTTCATTGATGGCGGTCGAGCTTTTGATTTCGATACAGAGAAGCGGCTTTCCGGGACGTTCCACAACTAAATCAATTTCTACATCAGAGGCTGTGCGGATAAACGAAAAGCGATAATCAGGTTGGAAGTAATTTCCTAATCGAATGAATTCGAGGAGAATGGCATGTTCAAATGCTTCCCCATAGGCGGTGGTTTGAGCGGTGAGAGGAACTGAGAGTCTTCGCGAAAGGCTGCGTACGACGCCGGGATCGAAAAAATAGAACTTCGGTTTTTCAACTAAGCGCTTGCGAAAGGAGTTGTGAAAAGGTTCTAGGAAAAACCCGATGAGGGTGTCTTCAAGGATGCAGAAATACTCTTTGATTGTTTTGTCATCCACGCCTACATCTTTTGCGAGATTGGAGTAGTTGATGATTTTGCCATTGCATTGTGCGGCAACTTCAAGAAATTTTCGGAAAGGGGGCAATTTTCGGATCACTTGCTCATTCCAAATCTCTTCTTTTAGATAGGTGTCTGCATAGGAACGTAAAAAGGCTTCCTTTTCCGTATCGCTTGAGAGGGCGAAAATCTTTGGCAATGTTCCCCAACGCAGGGAGGACTCTAAATCAAAGCGATCGTTTAATTCAAAACAGGAGAGGGGATATAAATTGTAGACAAAGGCTCGTCCCGCGAGCAGATTTGCCGCTCCATGCTTGAGTTTGCGCTTGCTCGATCCTGTGAGGATAAATTGCTTGTCGGTCTCTTCAATCAGCCGATGCACTTCATCGAGAAGTTTGGGGATTTTTTGGATCTCGTCAATGATGACATGGGTGATCTCTTTAGGAAGTGCTTTGACGATGGCATAGAGGTCGCTGGGATTTCGTGTGAATTGCTCCTCTATGCTCGAATCTAGTAGGTCGAGCCAGAGAGAGGTGTCAGAAGCGAAGCTCTGTTTAAGGAGTGTGCTTTTGCCCACTCCCCTTGGACCAAAAAGAAAAAAACTGTGCTGTTTAGAAAATTTTCTTAACCTTGAAAACATGTGCAGCTCCGAATTTGCCTGTCATTTTCGGAGTATACTCCATTTTTCGCTTGTTTGTACAGTCTGTTTTAATTAAATTCGGAGCTTACTCCGGATTTGCCTGCCATTTTCGGAGTATGCTCCGAAAATGGCGGGCAAGGTCTTATCTCATTAATCTACAATGGTATATGCATCGTAATAAGAGAGCAGTTCTTCTGCCTTGCTGTCTTTGGCATGGGAGAGTTGTTCGTAGAGGCGCAGGGCTTGGGCATTCTTCCCTTGTGAGAAGTAGAGAACGCCGAGGCGGAAGAGGATCTCTTTTTCATTGGGGCGGATGGTAAGGAGCGTTTCGTATTGGCGGATCTCTTCTTCGGGAAGGCCGAGGTCGTGGTAGATGGCGGCCATTTGAGCATAGACCCAAGGATCATTGGGGGCGTATGTGTCGAGGATTTTGTATTCTTCAATCGCACGCCAGGCGCTCCGTTTGAATTTTTCAATCATTTCTAAAGAGGCATATTCTGGAGAAACCCAGGGGGGATCTGCCTGAGGATTCGATTTTCGGGGGTCTTGATAGTGTTTTGCCAATATCCCATAAGCACCGGCAAGGGAAGCATGGTGCTCGAGGTCGGTAGGCGCTGTCTTGATGAGCTCAATGTTCTCTTTAATCACCATGTGAAGAAGAATCTCCTTCATTTGGTGAAGGTCTTTCCAGTGAGACCAGATGCTGAATTTTTGCATCAAAGGTCCTAACGTTTTAAAGGAAGAGAATAGGGAGTAGTAGGTGGTTTCTTGGCCGTGCAATTGCTCGATGAGCGATTCGAGCGCACGCGCGCTGCAGAGGTGGTATTCTCTTGTTTTGGGCTCAAAGGGAAGCAGGCTGCAACATTGTTCTAAAAAGGAGCGGCGTAGACAGATGAGTTGTTCTGGTTTTTTGGCTTGAAAATAGAAGAGAAGGACGAAATAGGCAAAGCCAGTGAGGAGGATTCCTGCAAATGAAAAGGCGAGGATCGTGGATTGAGTGAGGAATGAAAAAAAGAGGACAAAAGCGATGAGTTCGAGGCAAGCGAGAAAGGCAAAGCTCAAGTGGAAGAGGGAATAGGTGCGTGTGATTTCTTTAAATTGGGAAAGTGTTGTGGCAACGTGATCATCTACCGCAGCATCATAGTGTGCCGCATTGAAGTGTTGGCGGGCTTGCTCTTGATAGGTTGCGTTTAGGTTATCGGTAATCATGGCGACCAATTTAAATGATGGATGTTAACTTCTCAATGGTTTCCTGTTTGGATCATGTAGTCGATGACGCGTTGGGAAACCCCTGATTGCTTAAGATCGATAATTTGATCGGAGTTTAAATAAAAGATGCTGTTTGTCGCTTGGATTTGACCGATGATGACGTTATCGCTAAGTCCATTGCCGGACATGTTTTTAATGTCGTTAAGAGTAAGCTGTTGTCCTCGATCGATCCGTTTGAGGGTTTGCGGGGAATTTTCTTGGAGAGTTTCCCGATCTGAGGAATCAAGGGCGGCTCCGACAAGAGCGCCTCCTGCTGCGCCAACGGCGCCTCCAATTAATGCGCCTCCAGCGGAACCGCTGATGAGTGCGCCAGCGCCGGCGCCCACTCCCGCTCCAACAAGGGCTCCTGTTCCTGCCTTGCTCTCGCAACTTGACAAGAGAGTGAATGCGGCTATGCAGGAAAAAATGAATGAACGCATGAAACTTCTCCTTGTTTATCGTTGGGTTATACTCAGAATGATTTCGGAGTGCAAGAAATCATTTTACGCATCGGGTAGGGGCTCGCAGCAACTCAGAAAAATCTAATTAGTTCTTGTTAAATATATGCAAAATTGCATATATTTTTTGGTATGAAAACAAGCATTGGCAAAGCAGCAAAAGAATTGGGCGTTTCTCGTGATACTCTGCGGAGATGGGAAAAATCTGGTAAAATCACCTCCGAGCGCACAGCTAACGGCCATCGGCGTTATCATTTGGCAACTCTGTTGGGCGCTTCATCTAGAAAAAATCAATCTAAAAAAAAGACCATTGCTTATGCAAGAGTCTCTAGTCACGATCAAAAAGAAGATCTCGCTCGTCAATCTCAAGTTTTAGAGTCATTTTGTGCAGCTAATGGGTGGACCTATGAACTTATTGAAGATTTAGGATCAGGACTCGACTATAACAAGCGCGGCTTGAGAAATTTAATCCGATCGATTTGCCTTAGCCAAGTGGACCGTCTTGTAT
>CAYWSY010000046.1:0-15514 GCA_964461105.1 uncultured bacterium | reverse complement strand
AGCAGTATACAATATGCCCACGACAAGAATGCTAATAGAACGACTGCATTCAGATCAGGATACCTGCAAAGTCTTTTTATTGAGCAACAAAATCAACGATAAAAATGATATAATGATATAACGATGAAAAAAATTCCTATCGTTTAATCATTATATCGTTCCAATCATTTTTTGTCTCATGCTTCGGAGGACTTTGCAGGTATCCTGTGTTCTGCTCAGAGATAATCTAATTTTACTTATTTTTCGCTAATTACAGTATACATCATGCGTTTTCAGCGAGCTTTCGATAATCTATTGAAAAAATTGCAAAAATTATCAGTTTGACACTTTATTTTTGCAAGTCCCTCTAAAGGACTGAATTGAAAGCTCCCGCAGTTGAATTGCTTGTATACCCAAACAACTTCAAAAGTTGGTTTTCGGCTGCGCCAAAGCTCCGGGGTTAAGCGATCGTAAAGGCCGCTGTGTTCGAGAACACAGCTAACTTTACGATCGCTTAACCGCGGGAGCTTTCGCGTTGCCGAAAACCAACTTTTGAAGTTGTTTGGGTATATGGGGGATAGTATTAAATTAATACAACCCCCCATACAAGCAATTCAAATCCGGGGCTTTGAATCAGTCCCTTAGGGTGCCTCTGAACCGGAAGGGGTATACCAACATGAGAAAATTCCTTCACAAAAATATCAAACTGTTTTATACCCAGACTCTAACATTTGAATTTATTTGGGCATATCGTGCAACAGAGTCGCACTCATGGATGAAAAAAACCCCAAAACTCCGAACTACACTCAAGCGGGTACAATTGTAGACCCATCATTGGGAGGCTTGCGCGACCATATTAAAAAAATCATGATTCCCATGCTCATCAGGATTTTTCAACTCAAGCTTGAATTAAGCCAATCGATCTCTCTTCCCTCCCGCTTGCAGCGGATGGACAAAGACTCTCCAGATACAACGTTAAATGAAATAAAAAAACTCGACGAGGATCTTAAACTCCTCATTCTATGGTGCCAGAGTTGCCGCAACCAAATTGGTAAAGCGCTCAGCTTGCCCGATGAAGAACAAAAAGACAGCATGGGTTCCACCGCTTCTCAAAGCTCACATCATCCAGGCGTAAGCAAGTCATTTTCAGATGCTGTCGCATCCCAGTCAGGCCGTTATCACATCAGCGATCTCCAAGAGCTCCTTTCCGAGGAGCCTTTATCTGCCCAGGCCACCTCCAAAACAAGCTGGATTAAGAAGATGTTTCATAGGCCTTAAGCAAGCGGCAAAAAAGACTACTAGGTGTTTGTTCTTCGCGCCATCAACACCCGCTTACCGCTTCCCATTTCATTTCAAATCAATAACAATCAACAACTTACGCATTTTATTGATAATTAATAACGCAAATTGATATAATTAGTTCGTAAAATAACTAAAAATGGAAATTAAATGAGCGCAGTAACATTTCATAAAAACCCTCTAAAGCTGTTAACAAACTCAGACGAAACTAAATTTCATTGCGGTTTAGCTCTCGGGGAGCTCCTAGCTTGGGATAAAAATAGAGGCAAATTTGTCTTCTGTACTAAAAATAAATTTAGCCACTGGCTCGATAGCTTCTTGCCGACTGCGCAAAACACGAGCATTTCAACCATTACTCAAAAGTTCAACGAATTTTGCAAGTCTGAGCAAGGAAGATTGGTACTTTTACAATTGAACGAAACTCAAATCGAGAACCTCAATAGAAATATGACCGATTTAGCGCTTAAAACAGGCGGGCAACTGCATGATATTAGTATGGAACAAATTTCCATTAAAACAAAGACAACGAGAACACCACTTGTTATTCTATCGAGAAGAAAGCTCGTAGAGGACTCCGATAACGACAATATACGACAAATTGAGCGTACAAGAAAGGCTTTTGAAAACCGCATGCTCTCATTAAAAAGAGACCAATATCTTGCTAACCTGATGAACTCCCCTTTGAATGCTCGATTCCAGCCATTTAATCCATCTCAGGCTTACTAATTTTCCAAAATCAAAGTATCCCTCATGCCAAATTTGAAAATTTGGCATGATTCCAAAAACTGCACGTCTCAGCAAATGACCTTATTTCCCTGGATCGCTTTTCGGAAAGATCGTCCCAAGAAGATCGCAATAACTAGCCATAGACCCAACAAGGGGAAGCATAAAGCTCCGCTTAAGCTCAGATAATACGATTTACCTGCCACCACCCCAAAAGCAGTTTGGAAGGGCGCTAAGGACATATTGAAGATCGATCCCGCTTGTTTAGAAGACCTGGAACCGAATGTCTCGATCCACGCTTGCGCTTTAAATTTCACATCCGGGGTTGTCGGAATATAAAGCTGTTTCAAAGCAGGTCCATTCAGAGCATAATTAATCGCTTTGGAGCCCACCATGAGCACAAAGAGAAATGAGAGCGAATTCAAGCTTAAAAAGCCCAAAAGAGCTCCTCCAACAATGACTGGCATTGCCGCCAATGCGACGCCTACTCCCAAAAACCGTGTGACATTGCTAATTCCAAGTAGCAGACAGACTAACGACACAACATTCACACTTGAACCATAAATGCTCAAATAATTGCTCAGCGCAACGCCTGAATATTGAGAGCTTGCCGCTATTTTGAAATTAAAATCAAAAATAGTCACCACAACCTCATAAATGAAATTCGCTGCAAAGATCCCAAGAAGATAGCGATTTTTAAGAAGCAGCTTCAACCCTTCCAAAAATCCAGGCTCTTGCTTGCTTTCAACCACTGTTTCATTTTTTCCATGAAAAGACGTGAGAAGATGGCTCGGGGTAGACCGAAAAAAATAACGCACGAGTGGCACGATGAGAAGGATTAGAACCCCCAAACACATCATCGACAACGCATCGGTAGAGAGTCCCAATCGATGGGGAAGCCCTCCAATGCTATAGGGGAAAATGATCCCTCCCATTTGACCGATCGCAACGACAAGAGGAAAGCCCTTTTTTGCTGGAGTGGCATGCGTTGTATCTGTCGCAAATGCCCAGAAAAGGGCAATCACCAAAGAGCCAAAACTCTCTACAAACACGTAAAAAAGGTAACCTACCACCTTGGTTGCAGTTAAGAACAAGAAAGAACGGCTAGAGATCATCTCAGCTGGAGCCTGAAATCCCATCATCAAAAAACTAAACACAATCACCGAGGCCCCGTAAAAAACAGGCAGGATGACCAACATCTTTTCTCGGGAGGTCTTTTCAAGCAGCTTCGTATAGAACATCACCAGTGGCAACAGGGCGATGACTGAGACCGTTTTTGCAAAGGGAAGCTGCAATTTGTCCACAAGTTGAATAAACACAGCATCTTTAAGCGGGCGCAACGTCCAATAGACCCCAATCATCAATGCAAAAATGAGACCCATTTTAAGAAATTTTTTAAATTCCTCTGTTTCGAAGCTTCCAAAGTTAAATCGACACACCCACTGAAAAAACCGAAATATACCGCTTGTTTTATCCATAAATCGCACTCCATTGTTAAAAACGACAGGATAATTCCTTGGTTTTTATTTGTACCGTTGATATATTCGATTTCTAATATCGAAAAAATCGATTTGAAAGACGGGGGTTTGTTGTGAAAGAATTGATGACCAATATTGATCCGACTCAAGCGATCGAGGAAAAATTATTGCAAAAACTTGAACAATCATTGAAAAATTTGCGAGTTGCCGATGTGGAATTATTTATCACAGCGGCTCATATGAAAAACCTCGGGAAATCGGCCTTATTTCATCACTTGAGCCAAAGTGCAACGAGCATGGCAATTCAACGCGTGGAAGCCGCTTTTGGAGTTTCTCTGTGCACCCACGAAAAGCGGCAATTCCGATTGACGCGTGAAGGGCAGATTCTTTTTCCCCGTTTAGAACATTGGGTCAAACAATTGCGAGAAATGATTATTTCCAAAGACCAAGTTCCCATACGCCTTGTCACAACTCATGCGATTGCACAAATTGCAGTCCCGGCACTTCTTTCCGTCGATCACATCGATTTTAAACAGATGCGCCCAGATCATGCTTATGCAGCCATTTTGCATGGAGAAGCCGATCTCGCTCTTGTTCTTGATAATGCCCCCTGGAAAGGGGTGATTGCAGCTGAAGTTGGAAAAGGCCATTTCCAACTGTATTCGAAAGAAAAAGACGCTACTCTCAAACCGGTTCTTCTTCCTGAAGATCAGATGGAAGTGTTATCTCTTTTGCAAAGCTGGCAACAGGTGCATGGATATCCTCTCCCTGTCAAGACCCGGATTCCCAGCTGGTCATTAATTGCGAGCATTTGCTCAGAATCTCAAGAAATCGGCTTTCTTCCCGATTTTCTAGCAAACAAATTTGACCTGCGTCCAGTGATGTGGCAGCCAGCCACTTCCCAATATCGCTTGCTTGCCATTCATCGAAATACAGAAAAACAGCTACAAGAACGATTCGATCAATTGCTGCGCGAGCTGCGAAGAGTGTTTACAATTCTTTAGAGCCCCTTCCTTGAATACTATTCCAGAAATATGTTAGCTTAAAGGATGACGATACCCTTCAAACAGCACTAAAAAATTCACCACCATGACAACTCTCTCCTCTGATCCAAAAGTCTCACCGATGATGGCCCAATGGCATGCATGCAAGAAAAGCTCTCCAGATTCTGTCTTATTTTTCCGATTGGGCGATTTTTATGAGGCATTTTACGAGGATGCCGTTCTGATTGCCAAAGAACTCGACCTGACATTGACCAAACGCCAGGAAATCCCCATGGCAGGTGTTCCATTCCATTCCTGCGAAGGATACATCGACAAGCTCGTTGCCAAGGGGTATCGGATCGCTATTGCCGAACAAATGGAAGATCCTAAACTGGTCAAAGGGATTGTCAAACGGGAAATCGTTCGAGTGATCACCCCTGGCACTGTAGTGACCTCTTCATTATTATCTGAGAAAACAAATAATTATCTGATCTGTCTCACTCAAATCAACAGCACTTACGGCCTTGGAATTTTAGATCTGACAACTGCAGACTTCCGTGCCATGGAATTTGATGATGCCAAGCTGCTGCTCGATGAACTCTACCGCCTCTCTCCCAAAGAAGTGCTCCTCTCACAGAAATGGAAATCCGATCATCCCGCTTTCATTGAAGAGCTGTTGGCCCAATTTCATCCCCTCATTCACACAAAGGAAAATTGGCATTTTGATCACACCCATGCATGTGATGTCTTAATGCGCCACTTCCACGTCCATCACCTTGATGGATTTGGCCTCAAAGGAATGGTCGCTGCGATAAATGCTGCAGGCGCCCTGCTCCACTATGTCCACGAGGATTTAAATCTCCCCATTTCACACATTCAAACACTTACCGCCGAGCACTCCTCTGACAGGATGCTGATCGACAGATCAACTCAGCGCCATCTCGAACTTATTGAAACTTTGCACGAAGGAAAGAAAGCCCACTCATTGCTCCACCTCCTCGATGAAACGTGTACACCGATGGGAGCGCGTTTATTAAAGCACTGGCTCATCCATCCTTTGTTAAATCCTGATGAGATCCACAAAAGACAAGAGGCAATTCAAGCTTTTCAAAAAGCTGGAACTGCAATCGGAACGCTCTCTTCCCATTTAGAAGAGATCCGCGATCTCGAAAGGCTCATCATGCGCATTGAGACAGGCTACGCCTCTCCGCGAGATCTTGTCGGGCTGCGATTTTCTTTAGAACAGATCCCACTTGTTTCGGCAGTGTTATCGACCCTTTCCTCTGAACTGATTCAAGCTGACCGCATCGTATTAGATACGATGCCTAACATCGCTGACAACATCCGCGAAGCACTGATCGAAACCCCTCCTCTTCGCTTAAGCGATGGGGGTCTGTTTAAAGAGGGTTTCCACAAAGGGATCGATGAGCTCAAAGACTTAAAAAAAGATAGCGATGCCTGGATCGCCTCTTACCAAGGAGAGCTCAGAGAATTGACACAGATTAAAACACTCAAAGTGGGCTTTACGAATGCCTTTGGATTTTATATCGAAGTGAGCCGCGGACAGGCAGATAAAATTCCAGACACGTTTCAACGCAGACAAACCCTTGTAAATGCGGAACGGTTCATCACGCCTGAGCTCAAAGAATATGAATACCAAATTCTGCACGCTGAAGAGAGGCTCTCAGCGCTTGAGCTTGAGCTCTTTCATGAATTGAGAAAACAAGTTGCCTCCCACGCTGAACAGATTCGGGAAATCGCACGAGCCGTTGCCCGCATCGATGTCCTCTTAAGTCTCACCAAAGTTGCCAACCTGCACAACTTCGTCTGTCCTGTAGTCGATGCAAGCGATCAATTTCACATTGTTCAAGGGCGCCATCCTGTCATCGAAGCTTCTCTACAAGGTGAGACATTTATTCCAAACGACACTTTCCTTGATGGTGAGGCCAACCGGCTCTTATTGATTACAGGCCCAAATATGGCTGGAAAATCAACCTACATCCGCCAAGTGGCGTTAATTGCAATTTTAGCTCAGATCGGCTCGTTTGTTCCCGCTCAGTCAGCACATCTCGGCATCGTCGATAAAGTCTTTAGCCGCATTGGAGCGAGCGACGATCTCTCCCGAGGTCAATCGACCTTTATGGTGGAGATGACCGAGACTGCAAACATCCTTCACAACACCACCTCCAGATCGCTTGTTATTTTAGATGAAATTGGACGGGGCACAAGCACCTATGATGGGATTTCAATTGCCTGGGCAGTTGCCGAATATCTCCTCACGCAACCCAATCGTAGAGCAAAGACTCTCTTTGCTACCCACTACTGGGAACTTACCGCTTTAGAAAAACTAATTCCAGGCGCTGTCAATTACAACGTCGCTGTCCACGAATCTGATCGAGGCATTACGTTTCTCCATAAAATTATTCAAGGAAGCACTGATAAGAGCTATGGAATCCATGTCGCTAGACTCGCGGGAATTCCGCAAGTCGTCTTGAAACGCGCTCATGAAATGCTTGCTAAATTAGAAAAAAATGCAGGCCGCAGCCCGCTTCCGATCAAGGAGACAAAAAATCTCCAACTTTCCCTGTTTGATCTTCCCCCGCCAGCAAAAGATCCCATTCTCATTGAATTAGAAAAGATCGATCCCAATCAACTGACCCCTTTACAAGCCCTTGCCAAACTCATCGAATGGAAAACACAACGATAAGTTACAAACAACTCGATACCTTCCCGACGCAGCCTGGCGTCTATTTAATGAAAGATGCCAGTGGGACTGTCATTTATGTCGGAAAAGCCAAGGTGCTTAAAAACCGGATCAAACAATACTTTTCAGGTCATGATGGACGGGCAATGATCCCCTTTCTTGTCAAAGAAACCGCTCACATTGACACGATTGTTGTTCCCTCTGAAAAAGAGGCACTGCTGTTAGAAAACACGCTCATCAAAAAACATCAGCCTAAATTCAATGCGATCCTCAAGGATGATAAGACATTTATCAGTTTAATGATCAATCAGAACCATCCTTGGCCCAGGCTCACACTGGTCCGCTCAAAAGAAAAATCTGAAAAAGAGGGACTCTATTTCGGCCCTTACACCAGCGCGTATGCAGCAAGGCAAACCTATGAGCTCCTTACCGGACTTTTTCCATTGCGCCAATGTTCTGATGAAGAGATCAAACGCAGAGTCCGCCCCTGCCTTCTGTATTCCATTAAGAAATGTTGCGCACCTTGTGTCAACAAATGTACTAAAGAAGAGTATAGTCGCTATGTCAAAGAAACGATCCGCTTTTTAAAAGGCCAAGACAAAGAGATCGTACGGGACCTTAAAAAAGAGATGGAGGCCGCCTCAGAAGCGCTTCAGTATGAAAAAGCAGCATCTCTCTTGAAAACCATCCGTCAACTTGAACACGTCTCTCAAGCAGACCAAGTTGTTGCTAAACTCTCTGGCAAAGATACCGATGCCATCAACTTATTTCGCGGCGGCGACGAGGTAACACTCGTCAAACTCGAATTCCGCGGTGGCAAGCTGATCAGCTCCTCCCATTTTTCCTTCAGCAAAGTCTTAGAAGAAGATGAGGAGCTCATCTCTTCTTTCCTCCTCCAACATTACAAACTTGCATCAACCTTTCCACAAGAAATCCTCCTTCCCATTACCTTGTCTCAAACAGCCGCAATCGAAGAAATCCTCGAAGATATTGCTCCTCACAAGATCGCTCTTTTAACTCCCCAAAAAGGAGATAAGCGCACGTTAATCGAACTTGCCCTCGAGAATGCAAAAGTCATTTTCCATCAAGAAAAAGACTCCCATGCGCTCTCAGAAAAACTCTTGCTCGATCTCCAAGACATTGTCAAGCTCTCCCGATTCCCAAAGCGGATCGAATGCTTTGACACATCAAATCTCTCTGGAACCGAACCTGTCGCCTCAATGATCGCCTTTACCAACGGAAGAAAAGACACAAAACGGTACCGTCTCTACAAAGTAAAAACTGTTCCCAAAGGAGATGATTATGGAGCGATGCGCGAAGTGCTCATGCGCCGTCTGTCTCGAGCAAAACAAGAAAATGATCTTCCTGATCTGATCATCGTCGATGGAGGGAAAGGGCAATTAAATCTTGCGCTTGAGGTCTTTCAAACTCTTGATATTGCCTCTGTCGACGTGATCGCGCTTGCCAAACAAGATGCACGCCATGACCGCGGCATGACTGAGGAAAAAATTTATCTTCCCCATTGCCATGATCCCATCAACCTCAATCCCCGCTCTTCCCTCTTATTTTTACTGCAAACAATCCGCGATGAAGCCCACCGCAAGGCCATTACCTTCCAGCGTCAACGTCGAAAGAAAAAGACAATCAAAAGCGCTTTAGAAAAGATCCCCGGCATCGGCCCCATCAAGCAACGCCGATTGCTTCAACACTTTGGCAGTTTCGCCAAAGTGTTGAGCGCAACACCAGATGAGCTACGGTCGGTAAAAGGGATCACCGAAAAAGATATTGAGACGCTCATTCACCATCAAGCCTGAATGAGATAACCCCTCTCATCGCGCGCTACTAGCTGATAAATTGCTCCCAGGTCAAGCAATTTATCAATGACACAACCAAGATAAGTAAACCGGTAGTTTTCCTCTGTAACCGTCGTCCCTTTAGGGAACCTAGTTTCATCAATAAATGTGCGATCCATCTCCTTAAAGCGTCCTTGAGTCGTATGGATGCGTATCTTCCGACGTCCCATCACAGCCTCATCTTGTGAGGAATCCACCATCTTGCGATTCATTGCTCGAATAAGATGGATGGCTAATGCATGAATTTTTTCTGCTTGCTCTGGGATGTATTGCTCTGAAAAATCAAGATCTTGAGGAGTTACTGGAAGGGGTTCACCACCGCTTTGAATCCCTTTAGAAGTATAGTATTGAAGCAGCCGATCTCTTTCTGCCAATTCAAGTTTTCTTTCAGAGCGCACCCTCTTAAAGCTTTTATCACTATGATTTCTCGTAATCACCGCACTTATTTTTGCAAATTCAGGAGCATATTTTGTACTAATGGTCCGATATAATCCTCTTCCAGAGTATTTCCCTCCATAAAGACCATCCTTTGGATGTTTCAAAGTCTGTAGATCAATCAAAGCAATTTTATGAGATTGGGTCGGGTCTTGAGAAATAATCGGAGGACAATTTCTTGCCTCCACATCACTGATACCCGTGTATTGAATGAGATGACCCAACTCAGCCACTGCCTTGTCGAGCCGACGCGATTCTGTCAAATAAAGCTCAGCCAGCGCACTTTCGTAAGGATTAATATTTAATCTTTCTTCTATGAGAAGATCTTGAGGCTGCCGTTCTGTTCCAATGTTAACTAACTTAACGCGCGGAATAACAAGCATATTCAGCTGATTAAAGGTACGCACTGCATTGACATAGGCAATATTTTGTAATCGCTGACGCATGCGGCCTGGCGCCAAGCCAAGTTTAAAAATAACATCTGGCTCAGATTCAAGAGTAAACACCCGGTGCTGATCTTGTGAAGTGTAAAACTCAAACCCATCGCCATCCCTTTTTGAAATAATCCTTTCCATTGAAGATCGAATCTTCTCAGCAGTTGCATCGGAAAGAACAATTCCCCGTTCCAATGCCAGCCGACTCGCTTCGATATCCTCTGGTAACGCTAAGGCTCTTTGCCAAGGAGTTTGAACCACAACTTGGGGCTCGTGAGACTTTGACCTCTCTTTGTCTAGAGAGTCTTGCTCCTGGCTTGCAAATGATGAAAATGATGAATTCGTGTCAGGAGTGGAAGAGCGAGGCGTGTGAGCAGATATTGAAGCACTCTTCCGACTCTTCGAGGAGACTGAAGGAGTCAAAGATCTCTTTGGCTTCTTTGTTCCCTTTAATTTTTTAGACGAGTGGGGCTTTTTCTTAGTTGGAGTTGCGATTCCAAAGCGGATCGTCTCAGAACTTTTTGTGACAAGTTTTCGAATTGTCGTCGAATGATAGTAGAGGCAACCGACAGAACAGACTGTCGCAAGAGCGCCCACTACAAACCGTGCAATCCGATAAGGGAGAAAATAAGGACACTCCTTTTTTTCAATTAGCGTGTACCCATCGATTACACGGCCTCTGCTATCGAATTTCTGGGCATTTTTCCATCCTGAAGACTCAGGAGCAAACTGGGGAATCTCTCTTGTATGTTTGATCGGTGTAAATTGCGGCATGTTTTCCCTCCTCCAATATGGAATAAGGAAAAATTTTTATTGTTTACATGAAAAAATGCAAGGAGATTTTATGAAGATGAGATTGTGAGCACAAACCCTCGGCGGTAGCCAAAAGCGTGAGAGAGTAACAGGCCCAATTCCTCTTCAATTTGCAGCAGAAGCTGCTTTAACTCTTCTCCTGTGAAATCGGGAACTTGCGCTAAAATTTCAATCGTCCCCTTTCGATGAAAAACGACATCTGTTTTCCCAGTTAATTCCGGAAAAATCTCACTCCAATAACTCTGAATGTATTGACGCACCACCTCAGGTTCCACTTGCGCGAGATGGCGATGCATTTCAATTTGATAATAGCTCCCTCGATTCATTGCAAAAAAACCACAAAGAAGAAGAACCGCACATCCAATCACTCCATAGCCTATAGAAGAAAAATTCCCTGAACTTTCTGAAAAAAAAAGAGCAATCGATGAACGGATCTGAGGGGCATGTTCCAGCCCCAAAAAAAGAGTCCCAATCAGAAACAGGATCACAACAAAAATAAATTGAATTGCAGAAAACAAAAGATTCGTTGTTCGCATGCTTCATTCACCTTAAAATTCTTCGTCGTATTTCTCTGCTGAAAGGGAGCTCCCCTTCATATGCCGATCGATCATTTCACTCACAGAGTCAATTTCTCTCTCATGTTCTTTGGGAGCAATCAAATTTTTGAAGACCACATGAACACAACCCACATGAAGACCAGTAATCTGACTAATCTCTTCCACAAGCTTCATCTGAATTTCTTCCGCTTTTTCAGGAATACAGACCCCATAAGCCACATTCAGTTCAACCTTGACATTCACAGAATGGTTCTTCTGATCTTGGTCGACAACAATCCCTTTTGCACTCTCTTGTCGATCCCTACCCAGAAGGCTATCAATTAAATTTCCTTCCAAAGGTTCAACCCCTTCAATATGAGCCAAGGTTTGCAAACAAATGGATTGAAACACCCGACTCTCGATGTCGCGGATAAAAACAGTTTCAGGCAGTTCCAATTCTTTTGTATCAATTGTATTTAAGGGATGGTGCATCGCGATTCCTCCTGGTAACAAATATCTATCCTAATCTAAATCCTTAATTTCCCGCATGGTTTTTTCCACTTGCAGAGAACCACTTCCGCGCGATACTCTATTCCTCATGAACAACATCGGTTTATTGATCATGTTGGTTGCCGTAGGAGCAATCGCCTCCCATTTTGCCAAACTGCGCGGACGCAATCCGCGGACCTGGTTTATTCTTGGATTTGTATTTGGACTCATCGGCTTGGCCGTCTTGTTTGTTCTCCCATCGCTCAAAAAAAAGAAGCATCCACAAGCGCTTCAGCAAACACCGCCCGCATCACCAGCAGCCCCGCTCATCAAAAAACCGGCCATTGAAGTCTTAGATGCCACGCATGCAAACAAGCTTTGGTATTACTTAGATGAGAGCCATCAGCAATATGGGCCAATGAGTATCAACGCATTAAGCCAAGCATGGGAAGCTGGAAAGGTCAAACCACACACCTATGTATGGAATGAACACCTTACTGATTGGAAATCATTCGATCAGGTTTTAAAACCAACATAAGAAAAAAGCTACCGAGGAGAAAAGAATTTTCCTCGGCAACTGTTAACAGAATTACCAGCTTGACTTCACAATGCCTGGAATCAATCCACTATTAGCCATTTCGCGGAAGCAAAGACGGGAGAGTTTAAATTTGCTTAAGACACCGCGCGCACGGCCGGTGAGCTGGCAGCGACTTCTTAAACGCACTGGGGAAGAGTTGCGAGGCAGCTTGTTGAGCTGCATCTTTGCCTGATGGCGCTCATCTTCGCTTTTTTTAAGATCGAGAACAATCGCTTTCAGCGCTTGTCTTTTTTCCCATTTGAGTTTTACGAGGCGTTCGCGTCGTTTTTGCTTTGCAATAGATGATTTTGTTGCCATATTCTCTCGTTACTTTTTACGAGCAGGCCCTTTTTGGCGCTGCTTGCGGTTTGGATCGGTTTTGTTAATCACGTAGATGCGGCCCTGACGACGGACAATTTTGTCCCCCTTCGATGGGTCGGCCTTAATCGATGCTTTGCATTTCATAGAAAAACCTGAGATTAAAATAAATTAATGCTAGTAGAGTTATACAGCATCTGCCAGATTCTTAGCAAGAACTGAAATGTGCAGGACAAAGAATTTTATCCTTGAGGATTTTGGGGCGCTTCCATTATAGTGGGATCAAATTTTTTTAAGCATTTGTAAGGATTATTAAAATGAAACGCACCTACCAACCAAGCAAGAAAAAAAGACAAACGACATGTGGCTTTCGCAAGAGAATGAAAACCAAAGACGGCCGGAAGATCATCAACCGCAGACGTCGCAGCGGTCGCAAAAAACTGACGACAGCTTAAGCACTTCCCTAAAATTCCCTAAGGCGTCTCGCATCCTTAACCGCTACCACTTTAAACATCTTTTGAAAAGTGGAACTCGTTTATGTGGAGAGAGCTTGAGTGTCAACTATCGAACAGGACGCTCCCCGCGCGCGCGCCTAGGGATCACTATTTCGCGCAAACATGGAAAAGCCCATGACCGCAACCGTTTCAAACGCCTTGTGCGCGAGATATTTAGGGAACTCTATCCCTCCCTCCCTAAGAGCTTAGAGATCAATGTGTGTCCGCGTCGTATCCCCATTTCTCTAGATCGCAAAAAAATTTTTACTGACTTTTGCTTCCTTTTAAGTAAGATTAAGGATTAACGCCTTAAATTTCATGGACAACACGCAGACATACCCCCACTTAAATCCAGCCCAAAGGCAAGCCGTCTTCACAACAGACGGCAGAGTTTTAATTCTCGCCGGGGCCGGCAGCGGAAAAACGAGCGTTCTAGCCTATCGGATCGCCCACCTCATCCAACATCTCCAAGCTCCCCCCTCCTCTATTTTAGGGCTCACCTTTACCAATAAGGCGGCAGCTGAAATGCGCGTGCGCGTCGGCAAGATTGTTACCCCAAAAATTGCCAAGCAAGTCACCTTAAGCACCTTTCACAGCTTCTGCATGCACCTCTTGCGCAAAGAGATCCACCATCTGGGATACACCTCCCATTTTACCCTATATGACGAAAAAGACACCCGGAGACTGACAACCGGACTTGTGCGCCATATGCTCGAGCACGACGGGGACCTCCCCTCTCTCGAACCCACAATTCAAAAAATTTCTTACGCAAAATGCCGCGGACTCACCTTTGACGAAATTGCCCATGAAACACCCAATTGGCATGACGCCTTCAGCTCCGACCTCTTTAATCGATTACAAAGCTGTATGCGCGCGTATAATGCAGTTGATTTTGATAGCCTTCTCTCTCTTACCGTTCAGCTCTTCGAAGAGCATCCCGAGGTCCTAGAGCGATACCAAGCTCAGTATCGCTACATCATGATCGATGAATACCAAGACACAAATCCGATCCAATACCGGCTAGCCAAACTCCTTTCCAACCGCCATAATAACCTCTGTGTTGTAGGTGATGATGATCAATCGATCTATGGATGGAGAGGCGCTGAAATTAAAAATATTCTCCAGTTTGATTCTAAGACAGTGATCAAGCTCGAGCAAAACTACAGATCAACCCCGCATATCTTAAAAGCAGCCAATGCGGTGATCGCCAACAATGAAAAGCGGCACGGTAAAGAACTCTGGAGCAACGCAGAAAAAGGAGATCTAATCACGCTTTTCCATGCCCCCACCGACCTTGAAGAAGCCCAGTCGATTGCGCAGCGGATGATTCATTTGCGCAAAGAAAAAAACATCCCCTGGAAGGAGATCGCCATCCTGTACCGCTCAAATATCCTCTCAAGACAAATTGAGCTCGCCCTCATGCAAACCGTCTGGGAAAAGGATGGGAAATGGGTGCGCGGCATCCCCTACGAGATCTTCGGTGGCACAGAATTTAACGAACGCGCTGAAATTAAAGACATCATGGCCTATTTAAGAGCCATTACCAATCCCCTCGATCAAGAAGCCCTCTTGCGCATCATTAACGTCCCGAGGAGAGGGATTTCCGATAAGACCCTCGATCAGCTCACAAAGCTCAACCGAGCCCACGACATCCCTCTTTGGAACGTCCTACAAGAAATTGCCTCCCCCCTTTCCTCTCAAATGAAAGAAGAGCTTTCCGATCGCGCGCTTCAAGGGATCCGCTCTTTTGTCACCTTAATCCTCACAGCCCAAGAAAAGTTTAAAACACCCCCACTCAACCCAGCACTCTCCTGGCTCCTCGATGAAATCGACTATAATAAAGCAATTACAGAAGACGTGAAGAGTGAAAAGATGCGCGATTTTAAATGGGAAAACGTCGCGCACTGTTTAGATGCACTCACCATTTATGAAGAGGAACTCCTCTCACAAGAAATGGGAGAAGAGATTTCTTTGAGCCACTTTTTAAGCACAACGATGCTCGATCAAGAACGGCTCACGCAGAAGGACAAAAACAAACAGGAAGATAAAGTCAATATCATGACCTTCCATAGCGCGAAGGGCCTCGAGTTCACGGCCTGCTTCCTGATCGGGTTAGAAGATCACATCATTCCCCATGAAAAGAGCCTGATGGAAACGGGGTTAGAAGAAGAGCGCAGGCTGATGTATGTCGCAATGACCCGGGCCAAGAAGTATTTGACGTTAAGTATGGCTCGCAAGCGCAAAAAAATGGGGAAAGAAATCAATACAACTCCCTCCCGCTTTTTGTTTGAAATCCCTCAGGAATTGCTTAAGGTGACATCCTGGCAGACGGTGGAGTAGAGTCTATACTGCGTCCACTTGAAAGTTAGACAAATTTCAAACTCAGCGCTTCAATTTTT
>CAYWSY010000045.1:0-15765 GCA_964461105.1 uncultured bacterium | reverse complement strand
GGGTAGCTATGTTCGGAAAGGATAAGCGTTGAAAGCATCTAAACGCCAAGCCTCCTTCAAGATAAGGTATCCCATGAGACTCCCTGAAGATGACAGGGTTGATAGGTTGGGTGTGTAAGCGTAGTAATACGTTGAGCTAACCAATACTAATTAGTCGATTGGCTTGATCACTTTTATTTTTCATCAATGGCGTAGTCCTTAATCTAAGGACTGGGTCAATGATGTTGCTAAATATGAGTGCCATGGATATGTGAAGATATCAATCAAGCGCCAATTTACATTCGTGAATTATTTAAGAGATAAGCTGATCTAACAACGGCTAACAAGATTTTTCTTGGTGGCAATAGAGAAGGGGAAATACCTGATCCCATACCGAACTCAGAAGTCAAGCCCTTCCTCGCCGATGGTACTGTGCTCAAGAGTACGGGAGAGTAGGTCGCCGCCAAGTTTTCCCTCGCCTCAAGTGGTAACCCCACTTGAGGCTTTTTCATTTCATAGACTATTTATTTTCCTTTCCTGTAGAAGAGGGAAAACGGGAGAGTGTTATGAACTGGAAGCGTCTTATTGGTATCTTAAGTTTGGTTCTTGGGATCTATCTAATCAGCTATTCGATTCATGCCATGCATGAAATCAATGAAGCCAAAGGCTTCAAAAATGATCTCGACCAATTTTTTAACCATAACCCTTCCGTGTGGAACCCATTAATTGAGTTTTTTGGTGGCAAGGCACAAGAGGAGATCTCTCAGTATGACACGCCTGTTCTCATCATGCTAATTTCTGGGATTGTGTTGTCGATTGGTGGTTTTGTAACTGCTGTGTTTTATTGGAATCAGTCTAAGCGTCGCTAGTAGTCTTTAAACAAAGTTCTTGTAATTATTTTTGCTTCAAAGCCCCGCGGTTGAGCGATCGTAAAGGCCGCTGTGTTGGCCAACACAGCTAACTTTACGATCGTTCAACCCCGGGGCTTTCAAGCTAAAAATAATGCCAAGAACTTTGTTTAAAGACTACTAACCTGAATGGGAAAACACCTAAGTTTTCCTAAGCGGTTTTTGATGCATCTGTAGATGGAGCAGCTCCTTGAGCCTTTGAAGAGACAATATAGCCCTGCTTTAGCTCAGCTCTGTAAACAATCCATAGCCCCAGAGAAACGATCCCAGTGGATAGAAGGATTGTTGGAGAGAGCGGCTCTCCAAGGAACAGCCATCCATTTAAAGAGGCAAAGATTGGGCTGAGAAGGCCTACAAATGAGAGGAATGTCGCTGTGAAGCGCTTGAGCATTGCACCATAGAGGTTATAGCAGACAATGTTATAAAGAAGGGTCATGACCAGTGTCCATTTTAGCATGGGAGCAATGTTGATTGAAGCGACTGGAATCGGTGTCCAGGATTCAACGAAGAACGAGTGGACAAATGCAAAGATTCCACCGAGGAGCATGCTTGAGCCATTTGCCATCAAAGGAGAGAGCGCTTGGTCTTTAACCATGAGTCTTAGTAAAACCCATCCATAGACGGAAAAAAGGGCTGCACCCATGATTGCAAGGGTTGGCCAAGAAAAAAAACTAAACGCATTCAAAAGATCTTCTGTCCCTGTCTGAGTCAGCAAAACCGGCATAAAGCCGACAAATCCAATCATCAAGCCAATCCATTTCAGCTTGTTCATCTTTTCTCCAAAATGAAGATAGGAGAACAGGGCTGCAAAGAAAGGAGATAAACTGTAGATAAAGCAGGTCTTTGCAGCGCTTAAATATTGCAAGCCCCAGAATTCCAGTGCGTTGGTCAGATAGATACAGAAAAGGGCTAGCAGACTAATGGATGCGAGCTGTTTGAGGGAGAGCTTAAAGCTGGCGCGTTTGGTCAGTGCGATGAAGCCAAGAAGGATGAGGCCCGCCATTGTCATGCGTGCCCCAGTTAGAAAAAGAGGGGGGGCGTATTCCATCGCAAGTTTACCAACTGAAAAGACGCTAGACCAAGTAGCATACATAAGGATGACGAGCAAGATGGACATGGGAAGTCGCTTTTTTTAAGTTAATGATGGCGAATGATATCAAGATTCGGGGCATTTGGTCAACAAAGGGTTCTAATTTGCATAAAATTTCTTAGTTAAAATTATTTAATAAGATCGTAAGCTGTTAATTTTGTTTATTTGATAACTTGTTGATTTGTAATTTACAATGCTTTGTTGAATATTATTTTATCAACTGTGTATAATAAAGTTAATATATAAAGCTGTGTTGAGGATTTCATGTCAAAACCTTTGAAGAGGATCGCTGTTACAGGCGGGGCGGGTCAGATTGCCTATAGTATCCTGTTTCGGATCGCATCAGGGGAGATGCTTGGGATGGATCAGCCTGTTGCTCTCCATATCTTGGAGCTTGCCTCTTCTCTCGAGGCATTAAAAGGGGTCGTGATGGAACTTGAGGATTGTGCTTTTCCTCTCCTTAAAGAAATTCATATCGGCTCAGATCCGAGAGAAGTCTTTAAGGGGGTAAACCTTGCTCTATTGATTGGCTCAAAACCGCGTGGCCCTGGCATGGAGCGAAAGGATTTACTAGCTGAAAATGGAAAGATTTTTATCGAACAGGGCAAGGCTCTCAATGATGTCGCAGCATCCGATGTGCTGGTTTTTGTCGTAGGAAATCCTTGTAACACGAATGCGCTGATAGCAATGCATCACGCTCCAAAAATTCCGCGCAATCGGTTTTTTGCGATGATGCGCTTGGATCAAAATCGGGCGGCATCGATGCTTGCTCGAAAAGCTGGAGTGTTCATTACAGATGTATCCCATGTGTGCGTTTGGGGGAATCACTCTGCTACCCAAGTGCCCGATTTTGTGAATGCTAAAATTAGAGGCAAGCCTGCTCTTGAAACGATTGGCGACCGCTTTTGGTGTGAAGAGGAGTGGATTCCGCTTGTGCAAAAGCGGGGGGCTGCGGTGATCGCTGCTCGTGGTAAATCCTCTGCAGCTTCCGCTGCTAACGCTGCGATCGATTCGATCCGTTCACTGATGTTGCCCACACCTCAAGGGGAGTGGTTTTCTGTTGGACTGATTTCTGATGGCAATTCTTATGGGATTGCTGAAGGATTGATCTTTTCTTTTCCCTGCAGATCTCTTGGAAATGGGAAGGTTGAGATTGTTTCTAACGTCTCTTGGGATCCATATATTGAAGAGAAAGTTCGCCTTACAGAGAAAGAACTGTTAGAGGAACGTAGTCTAATTTCAGACCTTTTATAGGGAATGTAGTTTATGTCGGATGAGATACTGTTTCAGATTACTCGGGATAAGCTTGAAACGGGACTGCGCGGCTTTCCTGTAGGTTACTGCACAACTTCCCATGTTGATCCGGAAAAAGGGCTCTTTTATATCGGCACGCCGATTCCCGAACTTAGCCATTGGGAACCGATCAATGTCATCCATCTTCTCTATACAGGAAAGAAGGCCTCTTCGGAAGAGGTCCTAGCGTTTGCTGAGTTGATTGCCGATCGGTCTGAGTGCCATCCGAATGTTGTTAAAGCGATTTACGATTTGCCGCGTAAAGGGCACCCGATGAAACTGTTTTGTGCTGCATTGCTCATTTTGGGGATGCATGAATCTCAAGGGGATTATCGCGAAGATTGTTTGAACCTGATTGCCAAAATTCCCCACCTTGTTGCTTGTGTCATCAATCACCATGCGGGTTGGGGGGAAACGCCTGTTCCTCGGATTGATTTGGGGTACATGGAGAATTTTTGCCATATGCTGCGTGTTCCTCAGGCTAATCAAGCGGAGTTGATCCCCGCAATGAAGCTCTTTAACATCCTACATTACGATCACGGGGGAGGGAATCTCTCGACATTTGTGGGTAAAGCGGTAGCTTCCGGCTTGGAAGATATGTATGGCTCAATTGCGTCTTCTATGTGCGCTCTTGCAGGGCCCCGCCATGGAAAAGCGAATCAAGATTGCCTCCATTTTGTGCTAGAGGTCTTAGAGGAGGTGGGGGAGGATGCGACAGGCGCTCAGGTGGAAAAACTCATCCGCGATCGTCTTGCAACAAATCAGCTTGTGTTTGGATTTGGCCATGCGGTCCTCCGAGTGGAGGACCCAAGGGCCACGGTCCAATACGAATTTTGTAAAAAGCACTATTCCGACCATCCGCTTGTCAAGATTGCATTGCTTCTTAGAACAGAAGGCTCGAAGGTGCTCGCTGAGAATCCAAAGATCTCTGATCCCCATCCCAATGTCGATGCGATCTCTGGTACGATGTTGACAGCTGCAGGTTTTAGCTATCCTGAGTACTACACCGTTTTATTTGGACTTTCACGCACGGTTGGGATCGCAATGCAGATCGTCTATGAGCGACTTGAAGCTAGAGGCGGGAAAGGAACCCCGATCGTGCGGCCTAAGTATCTCTACAAAGCAAGATAAAAAAACCACATCTCAAAACAATTTTAAGTGTTGGAATTGCTTTGAGATGTGGTTTTTTTGCTTTTTAAAATAAAAATAAGTTGTTGACAAACAAGTTAATTGTAATTAATTTTAAGTTAAAGCGCTTTTAATTTGTTGTTAATTTATTTTGTGGAGGGTTATGAATAAAAAGACCAATCTTCTGGCGGTGGCATTGACGCTTGCAACTGCTCAAGTGCTCAACGCGGAGCTCCCCCAGCAGCCTTCCTCAAAGATGTTCAATCCAAACAATGTACAGGGTGATAATCACCTATGGATCGATGCCGAGGTTCTCTATTGGAAGGCATATGAGGATGATTTGAGCTTTGGGACGACAAGCGATAGCACAACACGGATTGATCATGGCCATGTGCAGAGCCCCCATTTTCAATGGAATTGGGGAGGACGATTAGGGGTGGGGATTAAGCTGCCGAAGCACGATCAGTGGGACTTGTATACTCAGTATACCTATGTTCATGCAGAGGCGGCAAGACATGTCCATCAAACATTTTTCCCGTCCTGGATGGCAGGCAGTTCAGGCTATGCAACTTCTGCAAAAGCCCATGTGGATACCAATGTCAATATTGGGGACTTGGAGCTGGGAAGGACCTGTGGGGTGGGTTCTTGGCTAACGCTCCGCCCATTTATCGGGGTGAGAGGACTTGTCATCGATCAGAATGTTTCGTTTGGCTATAAGGGGGGAACTGCAGCTGCTGGGGATACATATCACAACCACTTGGATTCGAATCTGTGGGCAGTTGGCTTGCGGATGGGAGTGGATTCGTTATGGGGACTTGGAAGGGGATTTAGTGTTTATGGGAACGGGGCGGCATCATTGCTCTCTTCTCATTTAAGCTCTCACCAAAATGAGCATTTTAAGAAAGCGCATACGGCATTTGTGAATTTGAAGGACACTCAGAATAATGTGGTTCCAACAGCTGAGATTGCGCTCGGGATTCAATGGGATTATCTGTTCCATCAGGATCGATACCATTTCGGCTTTAAGTTTGGCTGGGAGTTTAATGTCTTTTTTGATCAGAACCGGCTGGTTCGTTTTGTCAACCATGACAATCCGGGGCCGTGGTCACGCAATGATGGAGATTTGGGATTTCAAGGGTTAACCTTTGGGATGAGATTTGATTTCTAAAAGGGGGTGGGGTATTCTTCTGATGTAAAAGGAGGCTGCCCTATGTCCTGGAATGACCTCGAACAGATGTTTAACCGCTCGTTGCAATTTACTTTTTCCCGCAAAAAATTACTGTTTACAGCTCTTGTTTTGATTCTCTGCGGTCTTGTTGTTGTTTTCTGCAGAGCTTTAGGTAAAGGGGTTGGAAATTGGTTTGCCTATAGCTTTGCATTCCTTCCCATCTTTTTTTGTTCGGCGATTTTAATTACGGCGGGTATTGTTCTAACGCGCATTTATCACCATGAGATTAAACAACTCGAATTTAGCTATCGTCGTACCTTTCGCCAGTCTTTCGATTTAATGGTTCAGGTGGCTTATCTCTCCCTTCCTCTTATTTTGGCTTATTTTCTCCTTTGGCTGTTGCTTGGTGTTTTTTATTTGTTTAAAGCGATTCCTGGGATTGGAGATGCCCTTGGAGTGGTCTTGTCATTTGGGCCTTTTTTGCTCCTCTTGGGCTCGTTTGCTTTGAGTCTGCTCAGTGTGACGTCGCTATTTTTTCTCACTCCGGCTGTGGCCTTAAAGTCGAGCGCTCAGCTTGAGATGTTTGCAGAGCTCTTTAAAAAACTTAAGAAAAGCATTTTCTCAAGCGTGGTCCTTTTTTTTCTTGGTTTGCTGCCATTGATTGTTGTGGTCTCTTTTATGATGCTGGCAGCTTTTCTTACAGGGAAAAGCTATTTTGTGGCCGAGCGAGCATTTGCAAGTGTGGTGCAGTTATTTTTTATTATGCTTCCTTTCAGTGTTCTTCTTTCGCCGGCTGTAGTGTTTTTCTTTAATTTTTCCGCTGAAAGCTATGTTTGGTTGCAGCGCAAGCTTAAGAAGGAATCTGCTTGATGAACATTGCTGTCATTGGAGCGGGCTTTAGCGGACTTGCGTGCGCATGGAAGCTGATTGAAATGAAACAGTGCCGGGTTACGGTATTTGATCCAAAGGGGATTGGCGGAGGGGCATCAGGGGTGGCCTCTGGGCTCATGCATCCTTATGTTGGAGAGCAGGCGCGCCGCTCTGAGCGCGCAACTGAAGGGATGCTAGCAACGCGAGATCTACTAGATCAAGTCGAAGCGGTCGTGGGTACCCCTGTTGCTCGCTATGAAGGGATTGTGCGGATTGCCCAACATCCCGAACAACGGGAAGCTCTTGAAAGACATGTCGTTGATTATGGCGATGTGGAGCCTCTTGGCAATGGGGCATTTTGGATTCGCTCCGGGATTACAGTTCACTGCCAGCCTTATCTTGAGGGGTTGTGGAAGCTCATCGAGTCCCGGGGAGGGATATTGGTTCGCGAGCGGATTGAGACAATTGATGCCTTATCTGAATTTGATCGGGTTGTGATTGCGGCGGGCTTTGGGGTTACTCAATTTTCGCAATGTCAAGAATTACAGCTAAAATTTACAAAAGGCCAGGTGCTGTCTGCAGAGGCGCCCGAAGGAAGGGTTCGATTAGAGCGGAGTCTGATCGGAAAGGGATATATTGCTGTTGGGGAGGCTCCTGGGACCTACCATCTTGGATCTACTTATGAAAAAGGATTTAAGACAGATGAGCCTTGTTTTAATACTGCAAGAGGATTGATTCTGCCAAAGATCGCGGGATTTTTCCCTGAGGTTGAGCACATGAACATCACTGGATGCCGGGCAGGGGTAAGGGTGATCCGCCCTGATCATTATTTTCCAATTGTTAAACCTCTCAGTGAGAGGTGCTGGGTGTTTACCGCATTAGGTTCTCGCGGACTGCTCTTTCATGCGCTTTTAGCTGATGAGCTCAAGAAAAAAATTTGATTCTTGTTTTATGCTTCTCAAGAACTTCTTCTTTCCATAACATCTGTGGTTCACCGTTAATTTAGAAGATTTTATGCAAGGACGTTTTTTATTTTTAGGGACAGGGGGGTCGATGGGGGTTCCCGTCATCGGCTGTCCATGCTCTGTGTGCCATTCTCAGCTAGCTGTCAATTGCCGGAAGCGGTCGGCAGGACTGATCACATTAGCAGATAAAGTTTTTTTGATTGATGCGGGGCCAGATTTTCGAGAGCAAGCTTTGCGCTTTTCGGTACAACGACTTGATGGCGTGTTGCTCACCCATCACCACTTTGATCATGTGGGGGGGCTCGATGATTTGCGGATTTACTACTTAATCCAAAAAAAACCATTGCCTTGTCTTTTATCACAAGACACCATGGAGGAGCTAAGAGCTCGCTATCATTACATCTTTAGGCCGAGAGAAGAGGGAAAGAGCCTTACAGCTCAGCTTGATTTTCATCTCCTTCCTGACGATTTTGGGTTTATCGATTTCCAGGGTGTCAAGTTTCAATACATGACGTTTTCTCAAGCAGAGACAAAAGTCACAGGGTATCGCATTGGAACGCTTGCGTATGTTTCAGATATTCGTGAATATTCAGAGGAATTACTCATTGCTTTGAAGGGAGTCAAAACCTTAATTGTAAGCGCGCTACGTGAAGTGCCCACTCGGATGCACTTTAGTATCGATGAGGCTGTGGCTTTTGCTCGGCTGGTGGGGGCAAAACAAACCTATTTGACACATATCGCACATGATCTTGATCATCAGGCCACGCATGCGATCTTACCTGATGATATTCGGTTAGGTTTTGACGGGTTAGAAATTACATTTGAGATGATATGACAGAAGAGAGAATTGATCCATCAGCTCCTTTTGAGCTCAAGTTATTCCATAGTGCTTTTCTTGTGGGAGTGTATCATGCAACTGAAGATAAACCTGAATGTGAAGAACATTTAAGTGAATTAGAGCGGCTATGTGAAACTTTTGGAATGGCTGTCGTGGCGCAAATCCCATGCCCAATTAAAAGACTCGATGCTGCCACTTATATTGGTTCAGGGAAAATTGAGGAACTCTTACACAAGGCAGATGAGCTTAAAGCTGAGGTGATTATTTTCGATGATGAGATCTCTCCTCATCAGCAGCGCAATTTGGAGAAGGTGTTTAAACGCCCTGTGATCGACCGCACAGAATTAATTATCGAAGTGTTTGCGCAGCGAGCACGCTCGCGTGAGGCACGTCTTCAAATCGAACTTGCTAAAATTAAATATCAGTTTCCACGACTACGCAGAATGTGGACCCACCTTTCCCGTCAATCTGCATCAGGGGGTGGAGCCCACCTCAAAGGGGAAGGAGAGAAGCAGATTGAGATCGATAGACGGATTTTGCGTCGCAAACTCGACAGGCTCCAAAAGGAGATTGAGGATGTTGCAGAACAGCGGATCACTCAGCGGGTCTTGCGCCAGCGTACGGGCATTCCTACGTTTGCGATTGTGGGGTATACAAACGCGGGTAAGTCGACTCTTCTCAATGCGCTCACGCAGGCGAATGTGCTTGCAGAGGATAAGCTGTTTGCAACCTTGGATACGACAACACGCAAATTTCAACTGCCTAATCGGCAAGAGATTCTGCTCATCGATACTGTCGGATTTATTCGCAAAATCCCTCACACGCTTGTTGCTGCATTTAAGAGCACGCTGGAAGAGGCGATCCATACAGATATTTTGCTTCATCTGATTGATGCAAGTCATCCTCAAGCGGAGAGTCAAGCAGAAGAAACAGTCCAGGTTTTAAATGAGCTTGGTGCTGTTGGAAGGCCGACGATCACCGTCTTGAATAAGATGGATCAGTGCGAGAATCCGATCATCCTGCAAAAATTGCGCGTTAAATATCCCAAGACAGTAGCGATTTCCGCGTTACATGGAACTGGATTTGATCAGCTGCTTGAGTTGATGACCCAAGAGATCTCTCTTTTGCGTAAGTGCATCAAAGCAAGGATCCCTCAAAGCCATTATGTGCTTGTCAGTGAACTCATGCGCGAGGGGCGGGTGATTAGCTGCGAGTATGAAGAAAATGACATTCTCATTGAAGCGGAAATCCCCGCACGGCTTGAATACAAGGTGCACCCCTTTTTATTGAGGTAAGATTGATGGTCTCCTTTGCCATTCGAGAGCTTCCTAAAGAGCTGAGGCCACGCGAAAGGCTTGAGCGCCATGGCATTCAAGCGCTCAGTGTAGCTGAGCTCTTAGCTATTATTTTGGGCAGTGGAACGCAGGGCAACTCCGTTCTTGATTTAAGTCGAGAGATCCTTGTGCGCTTTGGTAGTTTAGAGCGCTTGTTGGAAGCCTCTGTTGTTGAATTGATGCAAATTAAAGGGATTGGGAAAGCGAAAGCGATTCAACTTAAGGCAGTCTTCGGCATTGCTCTCAAGTGTAAATACCAAGAAGCTCCCGATAAGACCCAGATTGGATCTCCAGAGCAAGCTTATGCATTGGCGCTTCCTGACCTCATACAAGAAAAGCAGGAGGTCCTTTTAGTGTTGTTGCGCGATGTGCGCGGCTGTTTGATTCATCAAGAAGTTGTTGCTAAGGGAACATTATCTGAAGTTTTAGTTCATCCTCGCGAAGTGTTTTTTCCTGCCGTCCGTTATAAAGCTCATAGTTTGATTCTTGCGCATAATCACCCCAGCGGGGATCCAACACCATCTGAAGCTGATTTAACCCTTACACGTCACTTAATTTTTGCTGGTCGCACGATGGGTATTTCTATTGATGATCATCTCATTGTGTGTCCCCATCGGTTCACTTCGCTTTGCGAGAAAGGATTTATCCCTGCTCGCATGAAGTATTAAATGGTTTAATTCTCTGCTAGATCATTTTGAACAATGAGTTCTAGGTTGAGCTGATTTGCAGAATCAGTCCAATTTTTTGATAGAATGGGTGCGTTTTCGATATCACAGTAGAAGAGCTTTTTCTTCCAAACCCCGCAAGCATTTAAGAACTGATCGTTAAATTCTCGTGTAGCTAGAACGGGTAATAGATCTGTGAGAGAGCCCATATTTGCAATTACAAGTTCAGCTGGGATCCCAAAGAAGTCATCTTTGTAATAAAATTTAAAGGGCTCGCTTCCGTAACTTCCATCTGGAAACCAGATTCCCCACTCTTCTGTGGAGCTGTTTTTGTAAAGTGCACCTGGGAAAAAGGGAGCCCCATTAATAAGTGTACCTGGAATGATATAGTTTAGGGATTGAGCGGAGGTGTAGATTTTAAGCTTGCCCGTAGCAGAGAGTGTGGAGCCAAAATTAAATCTCCCGAAGCCTGCACCTGGAGGAGATGGAAATAGATTATCGGCTACAAGTGTCAGATTTCCACTTCCTGGAATTGCGCTGCCATTAACAATTAAGGCATCTGCAGTGGATGAAAAAATCCTGATGTCAGTTCCAGCTTGGACATTCATTGTACAAGCGCCAATTGTATTAACGGTAGGTAAAGGCGCTCCATGTCCGATTTGGGCATAAGCGGTAGACGCTATGGAACCTCCAAGGACATTAATCGAACCTTGAGAGCTTACTGAGATATTTCCTCCCATTGATGAATTAGATCCCATGTGGCCAATTTGAGCAAACCCAACTGTTCCAGCAATTGCATTGGGAACTGTTGCGCCTGTAAGAGTGATATTTCCGACACTTTGAATTAAAATGTTGCCGTTGTAAGTAAAGCTTCCGATAAAGGGACCACCGTGACCAATGATGATGTAGCCAGATTCATCTGTGCAATTGAGTTGAACACTGCCACCGATGCGGGCAAAGTGGATGTTGCCTGAGGCTCCAGAAGAAGGAGACCCAATCTGAATAGGATCAACGCCTGCTGTGTTTTGTCGTGGCTGGCTTTGTAAAATTAAATCTCCCCCAATATTTGTAAAGAGAAGGGATGCTGCAATTCCAGGTCTAATGGTACAGAAGTGCGTAGTGCCTCCTGTTTGTTCACTATACATAATGAGATTGCGAGCAATTGAAAATACTGCCATTCCCGTATTGTGTTGAATGATCGTATCTCCATTTGCACCCGAACCTTGCATGATCAGATCTCGGTCGCATGTGATTGCAAGAGAGCCTGTCCCTTGTGCAAAAATATTTGCTGCAGGGCCAAAGAGAAAGTCGCTTGAATTCACTGTATTGATGCTAATTGAACCCGTGCCAGTGGTCGAGACCGAAGGGGTTAGGGTATTATTCTGTAACATCGAAATGCCAGAGGTATTTCCAGAGCCTGTCATTGTGATGTTTCCATCAACAGAGGAGACAGAAAGAAACGGGGCATTTCCATCACATTGAATCCCAACGCTCCCTGTTGCGCTTGAGTTTGCAGTCCCAATTAAGTCAATTGAAGCGGATCCAGTTGCTGTAACAGCTCGATTGAGGTGGATTCCAAACTGATTTGAAGAGGTTCCTAAAGCGCTGCCACTCACGACAATAGGACCGCTGACTGAAGTGATGGGGCCTTGCGTTAAAACGCCTGTCCCTCCAAGTGTAGTAGAATTGCCGCAAACCCCATTAAGGAAGATGCCCCCAGTGCCATTTGATGCAATTGATCCTGCACTTGCAATGTTGATTCCATATGCGTTAAGAGCTGTATCTGGCCCTAAAGAACTTCCATTAATAATAATGTTTCCTGTGCCGGTAGAGGTCAAGGGGGAATTAACATTTATAGCAAGCCCTTCAATTGTGTTGGCGTTGATATTCAGATTTCCGTCATGAACTGTTACCGAACTAAAGCCTCCACCAAATGTGATTCCAAACGTATTTACTCCAGGTCCACCTGAAAGGTTAGTGAGTGTAGAGTTAAGTGTTATCGATCCGGTTCCAGTACTTGAGAGACCTACGAAGAAAAGAGCTTGCCCGATTTGGTTTACTGCAGTTCCATTTCCAGAGATCTCTGCATTAAGATGGATATGGCCATCGATTGTAGAAATCGTGGAAAGGCCGAAATTAAATTCAATTCCATAATTGGAAAAGGCCCCTTGATTTGCCTGTCCATTGAGGAAAATCGTTCCGTTTGTTGTGCTGAGCGCAGATCCAGCACTTCCAAGAATTCCATTTGTAAGGCCTGTTAAACTGATTGTGCCATCTTGAAATGTGAAACTACAAGCAGATGCACTGGATAATCTGATCCCAGCTGCTCCTAAAGCGGCTAGATTCCCATTAGCTGTGTTTGTAATTGCTCCATTAAAGAAGATTTGGTTGCTAGCGTTGAGAGTAAGTGTCGTATTCGTGCTCCACGTAATGATCGTGCCTGTATTAACTGTGATGTCAAAGGGAGATCCAACGGTTGAATTTGCAGTATCGATGGTAAGAGAGCCGATTCCTAACTGAGCAGAGATCCAGCTATCGTTAAATGTATTTAACGTCACAGGAGGAGGAACATTTCCTCCAGATACAATGGCAACAGCTCCCGGATCAAGCAGCAGCAAGCCAGCAGTTCCACCGATTGATCTTAAGTCAGGATGGTCATTTACCCTCAATCCTTCTAGAGCGGAGATCTCAGCAAATCCACCATTTCCTTTAGCCCCAAGAGCCTGGGCGTCGATATGTCCATTAAAGTCGGTGACCTGGTTGGCCCAGATGATCACTCTCCCAGCATCTCCGTCACTTGCATTTGCAGAGAGCTTGGCGCCAGAATCAACGGTTACATTAGTTGCATTAAAGAGATTGGGATCTTGTCCACGGCTTCCCCCTCCAACAAAGATCGAGCCTCCTGATTTTCCAGAGACATTGAGATCTGCGCTCGAATCTATTTGAATCTCTTTACCAAGCACTTGGATCTGTCCAGATGCGGCAACTAAATTCCCATCGACCTGAACGCCTCCCTGTTCTGCAGATAGAATGATCTTGCCCCCTTCTTGAGTAAAGCAGAGCACTTCTGCGCTGCCACCCATTCGGATCGCTTTATCGTAGGGGCTTGAGCTCTTCAGTTCGATTGCAAGTGCTTGAAGGGTGCCTGTGTGATCGATTTCCCCTGACTCGAGCGGCTCACAGCGGATATACACGCGTTGTTCTCCCTCTGGCCGAATCAGCACCTGAGTTCCTGAGGCCATGCCCACATAGTTTCCTGTGCAATTCCCCTCATTGCTAATTTCTTTTGCAATGAGAAAAATATCCCCTTCTGGGCAGTGGATCATCCCTTGGTTTGTAATCTTACCATCTCCAGGGAGATTAAAAAGGAGCTCTTTGCCTTTGAGGAAATCTGCATTTAAAATATCCGAGGTAGACGCAATAAATCCTGCTGTTTCAATATAGGCATTGGGGCCGATGACCACTCCTTGAGGATTGATGAGGTAGACCTTTCCGTTGGAAGTGAGCGTTCCCATAAGAGCGCTTAATTCTTTTCCTGTAACTCGATTCAAAACACTTGAAGCTGCATTTTGTTGGGAAAAATGCAGACTCTCTTGAGCTGAGATGGAGAAGTTATCCCAATGTAAAATGGCTTGAGGAGAATTTTCAATCACGGTGTGAGAGCCTTGAGTCGACGCTGTAGCGGAGCCTGAAATCACTTCAAAATCGCCTGCGCTCAAAAGAGAAGAGAGGAGAAGGGGAGTACACATAATGTACTGTGTAAACTGATTCATTTTTTTATCCTTCAATTAAAAGCTTCCGATGACACTAAAATTGATCATCGCAAGACCGCCGTTGAAATGTTTTTTGTGTAATTTTACGCCAACATCAAATTGAACAGTTAAATTGGTGCTATAGGCATAGCGTATTCCAGGACCTACTCCAAGGAGGTAATCCGTCTTATGACCTCGAATCTCAGCTTTGTGATCAGTTCCCCAGCCATAATCAAGGAATGCTAAGAATTGCAATCCATCGACACAATCTTTGCACCAATGATTAGCAAAGCTAATTTGAGGCGAACGGATCTCAATTGTTGTTAGAAAGGCAGTGTCTTTATTGAGGGTTCTTTGTTCATAGCCGCGTACCGTATCGTAGCCCCCAATCCCGTATTGTTCACTTGGCAGAAGATTTTGAGAGGAGACCTGACCGCGGCTTAAAAGATAGAAGGCCCAATTGGCAGGGAGGCGTTGTAGATAGGAAAGAGCTCCTCTGAAATAGACCCACGAGTGACTTCCCCCCCTTCGCAGTGACTCATAATCATGGTTAGTTTGATCTGCAACCCACTCTCCAGGAGACCAGAAAAGGCTCCCATCAAAATCAAGTTGATAAGAATTTTGACCGTAAGACCCTTTATATTCGACAACCGCTTGAGTCAGGTTAACATTTTGACCCGCTCTAGGTGAATTGTCAGAAAACTCGAAGGTATTATTTGTCCGTTTAAAATCTCCACCCACGATGATGTTATGTGAAAGGGAAGAGGAGAGGTGCAAAGGGATTTGATAGCGCACACTTGCCTGTGCGCTCCATCCGTGGTTAATTGCCGCAGGAAAGCTAAAATGGGGATTAACAACAGAAAAGCCCCCATAGACATTTAAGATATGGTGCCAAGTTAACGGAGCGATGTATTGGGCGGTGACCCCTTGAAATTGTTTGCGGTGCCAAGAGGCTGTGTACTGATAGGCAAGGGTATGTCCAAGTCCAAAGGCATTGCCCCAGTTAAAGCCCATGAACCACCGATTTCTCCCTACAGTTTCAACCCCATAATTATCCAATCCAGCATAGAGTTGGATTTGATCCCTCTCTTTTACTGCGAGGGTGATGTCAGTGGTGTAGTCTTGTGCTCCTTGAGCATAGACCAAGTCTGCTTGTAAGAAAGGATCTTGGTTAATGAAATTGAGGTTTTGCATTAACTTGGATTGATCGAGCTCTTCTCCAGGCTCAACTCCAAGAAATTGTTTTAAAACCCTAGTTGAGTGCCACTCGTTGCCCTCAATGGTGACTTGACCAATACGACTTTCGATGATTCTAAATTGAAGTACCCCTCCTGTAACATCCTGCTTAGGAACTTGAATGAGAACAAAAGGATGCTCTTGCTTTTCGTAAAAGCCTTTAATTCGTGATTGGATGAGTTTGATTGTATCGACATTAAGCGTATTCTTTTTAGTGAACTCCATAAGGGAGCTTTCAAGTTTTGCTTGAGAACCTGGAACCTTTAAGCCGATAACCTTAATGCCTCTAACACTTTTTAACTCTTCAGCGGTGAGCTCCGGTGCTAAGGGGCCTAAGAGCACAATCCCTTTAATTAAAATCGATGGGGTCACCTGTTCTGTAGAGGAAGCTGTGTTAGCAAAACTAAGGGTTCCTTGGGTCAGAAGAACGGCGAGCGCGTATTTCATTTTCATAAAAGCTCAGAGGTGTAAAAAATGGGCGGTGTATACCCCTTCCGGTTCAAAGGCACCCTAAAGGACTGAATTGAAAGCTCCCGCAG
>CAYWSY010000044.1:0-16111 GCA_964461105.1 uncultured bacterium | reverse complement strand
TATCGTTCCAATCATTTTTTGTCTCATGCTTCGGAGGACTTTGCAGGTATCCTGGAACCGGAAGCACTATAGATTAGAACTGCAAAAAAACCAATTTCACTTACAAATAACATGTAATTTTTCATTTAACTTTAATTTAATTCGAAACGCACGGATAATTGCGCGAAATTAATAAAAACAGAGAGGTTTTAAATGTCATTAGAAAAATTAACTTCTAAAACAACAAGTTGGACTGGCCCTTATCTCTATCAACCAAATGCCACTCAATTAGTGAAAGATGCCCAACAGGGATTTGATAAGGCAATTTTTAACAAAGGAAATATTTTAGCCGTGGGAGCGCAAGTCCCTTGCATTGGGTCGCTAGCGGGTGTTACACGCATGGCGCTTGCCGTCATCCACTGCATAGGGCACCTCGTTGCCGCCGCCATGACATGCGATTCTGGTCACTTGTACCATACCCTTCGAGGAACCATTTCATTTGCTCAGGGGGCAATCGAATCAATCCCTTTCATCGGACGGATCTTTGCCATCGTTCATTTCCACTTCAAACTCATCGCAGCGATCGTTCAGGAGCACAATATCTTCAAAGAAACTCCGTTGCAGTCACTGTTTAGGTCTTAAGGGATTTTAAGACGTACATGAGGATGTCAACACCTGCTTGGGCAGCTGAAAGACGACATCCTCTTCGGTAAAGACAACATCCTCAACTTCATTCACACCAAGGGTGCGCAGGCGCGCAATGCAGCGCTGGACGACGTGCTCGGGTGTCGAGGCTCCTGCTGTAAGGCCGATCGTACTCACCCCTTGCAGCCATTTGGAATCGATCTCATCTTCATCGTTGATGAGATATGCGGGAACATTGCGAGTTGCAGCAACTTCGCGCAGGCGGTTGGAATTAGAACTTCTAGGATCGCCAATCACAAGAACAAGGTCGGTCTCGTCAGTAATCGCGCGCAGAGCCATTTGCCGATTTGTTGTGGCATAACAAATTGAGGAGCTCGGAAGCGTTTCGATGTGAGGGTATTTCTGGATGAGCGCTTCTGTGATCTCTTTCACATCATCAAGGCTCAAGGTTGTCTGTGTGGTATAAAAGAGCTTCTGGTCTGGTGAGAAATGAAGAGCGTCGACGTCTGCCGCGGATTCAACAATTGTGGTTACTTCAGGAGCTTCCCCTGCGGTTCCAATGATCTCCACATGGGTCTTATGACCAATGAGCACAATCTGATACCCTTTGGCAGCGTAGCGCTTGACCGCTGAATGCACCTTTGTTACAAGGCCGCAGGTTGCATCAATTTCGATAAGATTGCGCTCTTGAGCCTCTGCGCGCACTGCAGGGGAAACCCCGTGTGCGGAATAAATGAGGCGGGAGCCGCGCGGCACATCTTCGATCTGTTCAATGAAAATAGCTCCCTTACCCTTCAGACTTTCAACCACATGCTTATTATGGACAATCTCATGCTTTACATAAATGGGAGCTCCCCACATCTGAAGGGCTTTTTCGACTGTTTCAATCGCTCGGTCGACGCCTGCACAAAATCCACGGGGCTTGGAAAGTAAAAGTTTCATTGATAACCTCTTCAGCTTAGAAGAGGTTATTCTAAGGCTCTAAGATCAATTGTGCAAGGAATATCAGAGCAGACTTCCCTCATCAGCGACATCGGCTGCGCAGCGGAAGCCGTAAGTACCGTTCATGATCCCTGGGTTGTTGCGATGGCGATGAGCGCAGCGCAAATCTTCTTTGAGGCTCTTCCAGCAGCCGCCACGAAGGATCCGGTAAACCCCCTGGAGAGGCCCTTGAGGATTATCCGGCTCTTGAACAGAATTGTCATAGTAATGGTAATCATACCAATCTTGGCACCATTCATAGACATTGCCTGCAAGATCGTACAGACCATACGCATTGGGAGGATAGCTCATGACAGGTGTCGTATCGGCGCTGAAAAAATTCGCTTGGGAACGCTCAATATTGTCGCCTGTTGGAAAGATCTGATCCTCATTTCCACCATACGCAGCAACTTCCCATTCCGCTTCCGTAGGCAGGCGTTTGCCAACCCATTTTGCGTACGCAACAGCACCGTACCAGCTAACGCCAACAACAGGATGTTTCGCGTAACCAGATTCAATGCTCAGCTTGCCCGAACTCCGTTTGATCCGCGAGTCGCGCAGGCGAATCATATCGTTGTTATTGACATCTTTCTCTCCACCCATCGCTTCAAGAAAGCGGATAAACTGCTCGTTCGAAACCGGATAGACATCGAGTGCAAACGGATTTAAATGGATGCAATGACGAGGAAGTTCATCGCGGCAACCAGAATTACTTCCGCGCAAATAACTTCCTGCTGGGATGACTGTCATTGGTGTCATCAGCGGCTCAATCGCCTTTTCTTCTTGAGGCCGGGGCTGATAACGGCCGACCATCGTTTCAACTTGGAAGATCGCTCCAGGGTCTGGTTCAAATGTAGGACGGGAGATTTCTTGCGGTTTGATAACGGGTTTGAGCTGAGTGAGCGTCGACGTTCCTCCACTCATGGAAGCTTCATATTGGACTCTGCCAGCAGTAGCGTCGCTATTACCAATGGCTCTGAGTTTGAGTAACAGTTCTTTTGCGCTGGAACGAGGCGTCGCGCTCAGGTCTTGCTCAATTGCCATTAAGAGAGCTTCAGGGCGCTCATGTGGGTCAAGATGCAAGCAGTGGGCGATAAGAGACGCCCAATTCCACTGATACCCTTCCGCTTGAGAGGGCAAATCACAATACCCTTCAGGGTATTCTCCTAACATCAGATAATGTAATAGCACTCCAAACGCGTAGCGATCTGCTCGCCGAAGATCGCAGGGCTTACTCTTTTTTTGTTCTGGAGCGAGAAATGAGAAATTCTGCAAGAAAGAGGCGTGCAACGCTTCTACCTTTGGGTGTTCGATGAGACCGGGCGCATAGGCAGACTTTCCATCTGGACCCCATGTGAATCCAACACAGGCATTCAGTTCTGCAATCATTGTGTGATAGGTTCTGCCAAGAACAGCTGCAGGCCCGATGATTTGGGAGAGTCCAAAATCACTAATTGAGACGCTAATTCCATCAGCAGTTTGGCTGATAAGGATATTATTGAGCTTGAGTGAGCCATGGGCAATCGATTGCTGATGGGCATCATCCAAAGCTGAGGCGACTTGCCTTGCAATGCGGAGCACTTCATCTTCCGAGAGGGTCTGTTCACAAGAGGCGAAATAAGAGCCAAGCGACTTTCCTTCTTCGACAAAATCTGTGACGAGAAAATAAGAGCCTCGATCATAAGAGACATTATGGATCTTGACAATATGAGGATGCTCGAGCTTGGACAACTGCTGCACATGAGCCTCGAAGCGCGCGATAAAATAGGGGTCGGAGGAGAGCTCGTCCGGCAAAACTTTAATCAAATAGCGCCGCTTCATGAGGGTATGTTCAGCGAGATACGCTGTGCCCATCGATCCTTGACCTAATGATTGAAGTAATGTGTAATCGCCCAGTTCCATGGAACACTCTCCTTATAGTGCTTTCAAGATCTCTTTAAGCTCAAGCAACGGAGCCTCACAGCGGTCTTGATAACAGATGTAAACCGCAGTCTGACCATCAAGAGGATTTTTATCAACAAGAGATGGGATCAACTCGACGAGTCTGTAATCGTCATGCCGCTTCCAAATGACACACCGATGCAAAGAGAAGGAGGTTGCCAAAAAAGAGCGGATCTCCTGTGCTAAACTCTGTTTCTCATCCAATGCAATGACAATCGTTCGAGCTTGGGTGTCATAATAACGCTGAAGGGCAATTAAATGATAGCATGCTCCAGGCGGATAATGATCAATATAATGCTTGGCTGCCTTTAAAACATCTTCAGCTCGCTTCAAATAGTTATTTTCTTGTGTTAATTGATACAAGCGCAACAGATTTTCACAGTGCACTGCATTTCCTGAAGGCTCTGCGCCATCATAATATTCACATTTGCGAATGAGTAGATGAGAGGCATCTTTTGCATAAAAGTAGGCGCCATCATCAGCCTTGAACTCCCTGTAAAGGATCTCTTCGAGTTGGAGAGCCTGGGATAAAAAATGGGAGCCGTTACCATCTTCAAATAACGTGAGCAAGCCCTTGATGTAAAAGGCATAGTCATCAAGACCTCCCGAAAACCTGGCTTCCCCTTCTCTATATCTGCGAAAAAGGTGTCCATCTCGATAAAGATTGGCGTGCAAAAACGCAGCTGTTTTGAGCGCAGCTTTCCGATAGTGGGGCTGGTTCAAAGCATCCGCAGCCAAAGTGAGCGCATCGATCATCAGGCCATTCCAAGAGCAGATGATCTTGTCATCTCTAAAGGGGCGCGGTCTTGTGCACCTTTTCTTAAAAAGCTCAAGCTTGACGTGATCTAGGTTGACCTCTGCATCGTCTCTTACCTGAAGATGAAGCACGCTTCGACCCTCAAAATTCCCTTCAGAGGTCACTCCATAATTCTTACAAAAAAGCTCAGCTTCATCATGAGAAAGCACTTCGCTGATCTCCTTTGGAGTCCACGTATAATACAACCCCTCATGACCATCAGAGTCGGCATCTTCTGCGGAGTAAAAACCACCATCAACGTGGGCCATGTCTCTCAATAGATAGTCAAGCGTCTCTTTAACAATGCGAGCGTAGTCATTTTTTTTGCTCACTTTCCACGCGTGTAAATATGTAGATACGAGAATCGCATTATCGTAGAGCATTTTTTCAAAATGGGGAATCATCCACCTTTCATCAACCGCATACCTCGAAAAACCACCTCCAAGTTGATCGTAGATGCCTCCTTGCAACATGTGATCCAATGTAAGCTCCACACAAAAAAGGGCCCGACTATCTTGATGTGCAGATCCGTAGCCAAGTAGAAAACTCGCTTGATATCCTAAAGGAAATTTAGGTTCGCCTTTAAGGCCTCCATATACAGGATCGATCAATTCAAACAACACTTCAACAGAATCTAAAATTTGCGTCTGACTAGGGATCGCATCGCCACTTAACTGTGCAGAGCGCTCAAATACCTCTGTCAGCTGCTCTGCTTGAGCAATCAGATGCTCTCGTTCATCGCTTTGCCATAATTGATGGATCTGCTGAATGAACTGAGGCATTCCGACAAGACCTCGTCTTCCATCCGGCGGTAAATAAGTGATCGCGAAAAAGGGTTTTAGCTCGGGAGTGAGCAAGACATTTAGCGGCCAGCCTCCAGAAGAAGACATCAGCGCTTGGGCAAATTCCATATAGATGCTGTCGATCGCAGGCAGCTCTTCCCGATCGACCTTGATATTGACAAACGCATCGTTCATCAACCGGGCTATTTCTTTATTGTGAAACGATTCTCTTGCCATGACATGACACCAATGGCAGGTGGCATATCCAATGGAAAGAAAAATGGGTTTGTTTTGCTCCTTGGCTAACTCAAATGCCTCCTTTCCCCATGGATACCAATCGACAGGATCATGCGCATGCTGAAGCAAATAGGGTGATTTCTCATGAATCAGCCGATTAGAAAACGGAGGTTGCAGAGACATCGACATTTGAGTTAGATCACACCTAAAAATTTCGCAAGGTACCAAGCAAAGACAAGGACCAAAGCAGCAGCGCCGGCCCACAGCAAATTAGGAAGCCATTTCACGCCTCCTCCTACATTTCCCCTTACCTCTAATGTTCCAATCCCGTAAGAAAATTCATGCTTTTCTGTCGGCATCCGAAAGGCATGGGGATTTTCTTTCATCATGCCATCAATATCGATTCCTAAAAAATTACCGTATTGTTTCATAAAACCTAAAGCATATACACCAGAAATATACTGGTTGATCCTGCCCTCTTCAATCGCTTCGAGATAAGAAGAGCGGATCGAGGTCGTATTTTCTACTTCCTTTAAAGACAGGTTTAATTCTTTACGCTTCGACTTAAATACTGAACCTATACGTTTCAGATCTTCACTCATACTCCTCCAAATTAAAATCCCATCAAAGCCCCGGTTTGGGGATCCTGCACAGGAAATGATAATCTTAACTTGTTTTTTTTCGAAATCAATGTAAAAATGCGCGTCATGCCATCAGAAAAAAAACCAATAGCTCCATGCTTCGTCTCACAAATTGATCTCGCCCTTCAAGATAAGCTTCGGGAAGATCTGATCGCTCAAGGATTTACGCTATCCCAACCCGCCTATACAGTCTTTTCTGCCCAGAAAAAAGGGGTCAGCTGCACGCTTTACGCCTCAGGAAAATTAACTGTCCAAGGCAAAGATAAAGATGAATTTATCACGTTTTATCTCGAACCTGAGATCTTACAATCGGTGGCTTATACTTACCCAGAAACGCAAGTGGATCTTGAGTCTCACATTGGGATCGATGAATCGGGAAAAGGGGATTTTTTCGGTCCACTGTGCATTGCTGGTGTCTATGCCTCAACTGACCAAATCAAAGAGCTACTTAAGATCGGCGTGCGCGACAGTAAGACATTAAATGAGAAGCAGATTTTAAGTTTAAGTGGAAAAATTAAACAGATCTGCCCTCACGCCATCATTAAAATTTCCCCTAAGCGCTACAATGAAATGTATGCGACCTTCCGCAATTTAAATCAGTTATTGGGATGGGGCCATGCCACTGCAATTGCCGAGCTTGTAGAAAAAACAGGATGCACCCAGGTAGTCATCGATCAATTTGCTAGCGAAGATGTCGTGATCAATGCGATGAAAAAAAAGAATGTGAGCATCACTCTTGTCCAAAAACACAAAGCGGAATCAGACCCTGTCGTTGCGGCGGCATCGATTCTTGCAAGAGCCACCTATGTGTATGGAATGCAACAGTTAAGCGCAGAATTTGGAATCGAATTGCCCAAAGGAGCCTCAGCCGCCGTTGTAAAAGCGGGAAAAGCGCTTGTGGCAAAATGTGGCAAAGAAGTGCTTGCAAGCACCGCAAAACTTCACTTTAAAACAACAAGCGAAGTCCTATGATCCAACACCTTCATCTTGAAAATCTTGTCCTTGTCGATACATGCGATGTAGAATTTCCTCCCCACTTCACCGCGTTGACAGGAGAAACAGGAGCTGGAAAAACAGCTCTCATCGAAGCTGTGAGCTTGTGCCTTGGATCTAGAGCCGATGCAAGCCTGATCCGCAGCGGAGCCTCAAAGGCTTGCGTTGAGATGAGTGTGGACATTTCGGCTCTTCACACCACACACACGCTTCTCGATGAAGCCGGGATCGCATGCGACCCACAAGACCCCTTAATCATCCGAAGGGAACTCTCAAAAGAAGGAAAAAACCGCGCGTTCATCAACTGTCAGATGGTTCCCCTTCCGCTGTTGCAACGAATTGGTTCAACCCTCCTGGAGCTCATCGGTCAACACACCCATCAAAGGCTCGTTACTACAGAATTCCAACGAGAAACAGTTGACCTTTTTGGAGACTGCACAGAAGCGTTGAGTGCATTTCAACAAGCCTGGAAAAAGGAAAATGAACTCAAAAAAAAGCTCGATTCCCTCTTGCTTTGCGACGCAAAACGAGAGCGGGAAGAAGAAATGCTGCGCGCACAAGCAGAAGAAATTGCAACAGCCCAGTTACAAGAAGGGGAAGAAGAGCTGATTGCGGAAGAACATCAACGCCTGTTTCACGCTCAGCAAATGGGTGAAAAAATCGATGTCATCCTAAGCACCCTTTCAACGCTCATTCCAGAGAGCAATCGCTGCAGCAAATTGTGCGACTCTTTAACAACTATCGATTCTTCCCTTAAAGAAGCGCAAACTCTGCTCTCTCAAGCATCCATTTCTTTAAATGAAGCGCAGCATGAGTTGCAACATACCTTCGATCAGCTCGATCATGACCCTTCCCGTTTCGTGACCATCGAAGAGAGACTTTCTGTCATCCACCGATTAAAACGAAAATACGGCAAAGATATCTCCACCATTTTAGCCTTTTTGGCCGATCTCAAAGCGCAGTTAAATGGATTAGAACATCTCTCCGATGAGATTGAAGATACTCAGCATGCATTAAGGCAAGCAGCGCTTACCTCCACTCACTTAAGTCAAGCGCTTACCCTTAAGCGCATCCACAGCGCAAAGCTCCTCTCAGAGCAACTCACCTCCCAAATCCGTTCCCTTAACATGCCGAGTGCTGAGATCGAGATCCGCATCGAGCCTCAACCTAGATCCCTCTTTGGTGATGATTGGATTCAGTTTTGGATTCGAGCAAATGCAGGCGAGCACTCTGTTCCCATTAAGGATCATGCCAGCGGGGGTGAGCTCTCACGCCTATTGTTTGCCATTAAGATCTGCCTTGCTGAAAAAAATGACACCCCAACACTCATCTTTGATGAAATCGACGCTAATGTTGGAGGAAAGACCGCTGGCATCATCGGTGAGAAACTTCTGCAGCTCGGGCGCTATCGCCAAGTGATCTGCATCTCCCATTTTCCTCAAGTCGCTGCGCAAGCCAATGCTCACATCACCGTACAAAAAATTGAAAAAGAAGGGCGAACACTCACCACAATCCATCTTTTAAGCGCTCAAGAGCGGGAACAAGAGCTCCTAAGAATGCTCGGAGGCAAAAAAATCAACGCGGAGGTCCACCAGTGAAACACATCATCTATCCCCTTTGCTTAGCTACAATCCTGACCCTTACCTCTTCCTATCAGCTCATTACAAACTACGGATTTATCGATAACAAACACCCCGTTCATTTCGATGGAGAATACCGCACTGTTGCCAATGCCAATTTTAAAGAACATAAGTTCCGGCATCAACATGTGCATTATGCCGACGCCCACGCATTTGCCTATTATACCCATTCTCTGACTCCTGACAACACACTCACCTGGGAACTTGGCTACTCCTTTCTCGAATTCGATTGGAAACAAAACCCTCGATTTAAGCACGACGACTATCATTTTGCCAATGCATCTGTCGGTTGGGTTTCCACCTCGCTTGAAAACTGGCGCTGGATTTTTTCAGGCTCTGTCTCTGTTGATGCCCACTCTCTTAACTTTGGCCAAACAGGTGTGTACTATGGCTTAATGTGGGGGCGCTATCAACTCAACCCCACCGTCGGTATGCACATTGGGGCCGCAGGATATGTCGGTGTTCAAAATGGATACCTCCTTCCCATCATCGGCATTGATTGGAAAGCCTCGAAGCATTGGCAAGTCAATGGAATCTTCCCAATTCTAGTGTCTATTGAGTATCTCTTTAACAACCACTTTTCAACATCTCTAGAATGGGCAACCTTTGGCAGGCCCTACCGCTTCCCCATCCGAGCGCGCGACGGAGTAGACCGCTTCAAAAATGGAATTTTTGAAGTCTACTCAAAAGGGATCGAACTGGATTTAAACTACAAGATCGGCAACGCCTTTTACGCCTCAATAGGCGGAGGATGGAATTTTGGCGGGTGGATATTAATTAAAGACCGTCATAGTAACCATGGGCGTTACTACAAATACAATGATGCGCCCTATGCTCAAGGGCGCATGATGTTTACATTTTAAATGTTACTTCGATAACTGGAATGACTCGACAAAAGCATTGAATTGACCTTCATCATAGTTTTGTACTTCACATTCCATCGCCATCAAGTACAAGCTATTTTTTACCATGAGGGCTCTGCCTTTAAAGTAAACGCCACCTGTCTTGATAAAGAAATCTAACGCTTGGTGGCCATCCACTAGAGAAAGGTCTGCGAAAATCAACTGATTGTTTGGATTATGGGTCAACACACCATTTAAGAAACCCTCCAAGCTCATGCGGGCATACGTCTCATCAACAAAGTCAGGATATTGAGCAATCAGCAACATAAATACAGTCTTTTGATCGAGAGCTGAGATGTACGCATCATACTTCAGATCAAATCCCTCTTCAGGAAGGCGCAATTTTTCAGAGAGATGGTCTGGATATTTCGGAAATTTCATTGTGCATTTACCAGCTGTCGAATGAAAATCCTGCCATGACACTAAGCGATCGCTCTGTGTATGTTTAGAAGAAGCTTCAGGGCCCGCTATCAGAGGATTCATTACAATCATCATCGCTGCTGCTGCAGATAACACAAGCCCCCGCATCACTTCATATCCACTTTTACTCATAAAACCATCCCTCCATGATATTTTTTATTTAATAGCAACTTGTGTTTGACCCCAGAAAATCCACCCGATAAACCAGATCAACGCGAAAACAATGATAAAAGCAATGAGAACATTGAGCACAGCTTTCCATGAAGAAAACCCATGCGCCTCTCCCAATGTCTTAAATAACATCACCAATCCCCATACCCAGACGATCGATTCAATTAAAAAAGCCAAGAACACGATTCCAGCTTGATAACCGGCAAATGCTGTCTCAGCAAACGTCCGTGAAAATGCAAGAGAGCCAAAAACCCCGAGCAACACCGCCCACACCAAAACAATTACAGCACTTGGAACACCACTTGACCACGCAAGGGCGCAACGCACTTTCTCAAAATTCCCTTTTCCGCCAATCCAACGCCCCGTCCATGTAAACAAAGCAGATCCAATCGTAATTGCAAGCGCACCTAAGAAACCGCTTAAAAGAAGCCCCCCGCAAACAATCGCCCAAAGAGGAAGTCTATCGGCGAGTGAATAATTTTGAGCCATATTATAAGCCATCGGCAGACCATAGAAGATCGACAGGAGAACAAACCGAAATTTAGGATTAAAGTTGATCACTGCGCGAATCGTTTCTTTCGGACGGAGCCAAATTCCGGTCCAAGGATTGACTCCTAATTGTTTAGCCATACTGCCCCCTTTAAATTACGCAGAATCATTATTTAATCTGTTTATATTCTCATGTTATTATTAACTTAATAATTAATCAAATAAATAATTTCAAATAGAAGTAAAAGAAGAATAGAAAGTATGATTATTTATATCCAAACAACTTCAAAAGTTGGTTGGGTATAAAAAACTGATGGGTTTGAGCCTAATTACTGAGGGGCGTTCTCAGAATTGCCTGGAAGGTTTTCACTATCCTCGTCTTCCTCCATGATGATTACATCTTCATCGGTAGAGGTATCTGTGTCGACCCGCTCGTCTCTTGTTTGAGGATTAAAATCATTCTGCCAGAGTTGAGACTTAGAAGAATTAGGGGAAGAATTTGGAGGAGCTGCAGGAGCTGTTTGGGCTGCATAAGCCCCAATTACCCCTGAAAGAGAGATTCCCAATATCAGGGAAAAGCGCAGTAAATCCATTATCTCCTCCTAAAAAACCATAACCCTATCATCGCAAATGAAAATCATTTGGCTCAAGATCTTTTTTCCTTCACGTCTTTTCTTAACTCAAAAGAAGTTAATATCGATTTTAATTTGAAGTTAATTAAAAAACATGATAAAAGTAAATTAAAACGAAAATACGGAGACTTAACTATGGGCCCTCGTTTAAGAAAGATGAAACCCTACTACCCACGCCGCAAACGCTCAAAGAATCCTGAAGTACTCAAACAAGCCCTCAGCGATCTAGAACACCGCATGAAATCCTCTGTCAGCTCTCTTCTTCTCGTTGTCGAACAAGGAAATACGGAGCAATTTAATACAGAGAAACTTAAACTTAGAGGCGATCTACTTAAGCATGCCGATGAGATGCAAAGAATTGCAACAAATTTAGGGCAACGCTACACAACAGCTGTGAAAAACTTTCTCGATAGCGTAGATACCATCGTCCATACAGAAGCACAATGGATCGACGAAAATAAAATCCGCTACTGCTATAAAGTCTCACAGGCTCTAGAGAAAGAGATTCGTGCGGCTTAATAAATCAGTTAATTTCGGTGCCTGAAACTGATACCCCGACTTCAGGAGCTTTTCTGGAATCACATAGGCACCTGAAAGCAATAAAGCCTCCCCCATCTCCCCAAATAAGACTCTAACTAAAAAAGCTGGAAGCGGAAGCCATGCAGGGCGATGCAGCTGTTTTGCAAGCACTCGCGCAAACTCCGCTTGGGTCACAGGATAGGGAGCTGTCACATTAACAGGTCCTGAAAGCGATGGGGTCAACAGAGAATGGTAAATGGCTCGAAGCGCATCATCAATCCCAATCCAACTGATGTTCTGGTTCCCCGTTCCGATCCTTCCCCCCAATCCCCATTTGAAAGGCAACAACAGCTTCTTTAACATTCCACCAGAAACACTTAAAATGGGACCAAAGCGCAACTGAACCGTGCGCACTCCTTTGGCTTGGAGCGGCTCAAAAGCCTCTTCCCATTGAATGCACAATTGGGCAAGAAAACCTCTCCCAGCAGAGCTCCTCTCCGTTAAGACCTCATCTCCCCGATCTCCATAAAATCCAACTGCAGAGGCGCTTAAGACTACTTGTGGAGGGCGATTAAGTTTAGAGAGAATAAGCGCTAGCGCGCGCGAGTCTCTACATCTGCTATCAATCAGCCGCTGTTTCTTGAGCCGGGTCCATCTCCCATCTGAAATATTCTCTCCAGCCAGATGGATCAACGCATTAAAACCCTCAAAAGCCTTGGAAGACCTATCGGGGAATGCCGGATCCCAATAAATCGCATCAATCCCCTCTTGAGAGCGTTTACGAACGAGCCGAACTACCTGATGACCCTCCCTCTGCAAAAAAGTGAGCAGGGAGCTTCCGACAAGCCCACTGGACCCACTAAGTAAGATGCGCATCGAATTCATGAGGATCTTCTCATCTTGCGACTCCATTTCGCGTATAATTCTTGAGCGCGAACGCGCGATTCATCCAAATCGACAATCGGCTTTCTAGCAACCGCACATATCTCAGAAGGAGCTAAATAGGGGCAATGGATGTAGCGATCAGGAACATATTTAAGCTCTGGTACATAACGGCGGATATACTCCCCTTTTGGATCAAACCGCTTTCCCTGGAGAATCGGATTAAACACCCGAAAATAAGGAGCCGCATCCGCCCCACACCCGGCACACCATTGCCACCCAAAGGTGTTATTAGCAAGATCTGCATCTACAAGGGTATCCCAAAACCAACGAGCCCCCTCTTGCCACGGAATGTTCAGGTTTTTCACTAAAAATGAGGCCACAATCATGCGCACCCGATTGTGCATCCATCCCGTTTCCCACAGTTGGCGCATCCCTGCATCGATAATGGGAATCCCCGTTTGCCCCAACTTCCATGCATGCAACAGCTCACGGTTCTTTTCCCAGGGGAAACCATTAAAACTTGTGCGCAGCGCCTTAAGAGGAGTGTCTGGAAAATGCAAGAGAAGTTGCATTGCAAAATCCCTCCAAGCCAGCTGCCTTCGAAACGGTTCGTCGACACAATGCCAGACCTCTTGCACAGAGAGCTCTCCGAAGTGCAGGGCTGGGGACAAGCGGGACGTTCCACAGATCCCTGGAAAATCCCGATCATGGGAATAAGAACGAAGGGCGTGAGAGCAAAAGGAGCGCAACTGTTTCCGAGCCCCCTTTTCACCGGGGATCCATTCTTTATAAAAGGCTTGATCCCAATTGATTTTGGGCAGCAAGTGAAGCTCCTCGATGCTGCACCCCTTAAGAGGAGATGCACAGTGGGGTATTTTTGAGGGTATTTTTTTTTCACCGAAGGGGATCGACTCCTTCTGCATGCTGCGCCAATACGGAGTGAAAACTTGATAGGGGTTGCCCTGAGAGGTTAACAACGTTTCAGGCGAAAGGAGCATAGAACCATGAAACCCCTCCCCCTCACAGTTAAGCGAACGTAGCATTTTTTCAACCTTCTGCTCCCGTTTCACTGCAAAAGGCTCATATCTCTGATTCCAATAAAGCGCACCCGCCTTTGTGCGGACGACGAGCTTTTCAAGAAGTTCACACGTATCTCCTTTTAAAATAAGAAGAGAGAGGCCGTGCGCACAGAGCTCCTTTTCAAGTGCTGTTAGCGAATGGTGAAGCCACCACCTAGACGCAGCTCCCATCTCCCAGGGGACCTCCTCATGAGGCGCCCAGACATACACTGGTAGAATCGGGCTTTTACGCAAAAGTGCAGCTTGGAGTGCCGGCTGATGGGATAAACGCAAATCTTGCTGAAACCAAAGAATAGTCGGAGAGGACATGAAGCAAATCCTAATACATGCCCCGGCTCAATGCAGAGCAAGGGCAATCAAAAAAAAGCACTTATTTGCAGCAACCGCCGCCTGTTTTATCTTTTTTATTGCTGCATTCTGTCTCACAGCACAAATGCTTGCAGCTTGGGATCATGCGCAAGCTCCAAACACCTGCAAGACCTACAATTGCATAAACCAATCGGCTAAGCCAAGTGGTATTGCCATGAAACAGCCAAGCCACCATATCAAATTGGAAAAAGCCCCAAAGCCCCCAATTCAATGCTCCAATCACGATCAGAATAAAAGCCAAGACATTTAAACACTTCATTTGTTTCCTCCGCTAACGTTCAAGACCCATCACATAGGCCTGTCGATGGTCATCATATAAAAGCAAATCGGTTTTGTCATTATATTTTTGTTTCGGTATATACCCAAGTGAACTCGAAAGACCCAAATAAAAAGGCGCATCATGTCAAAGGTCATTCTATTCTCCTTACTCCTCGTCTTAGGCTTGATTGGATCACAGCTTCCAATTAGCACTGGAGAGCTGTGGATTCAATTAGGAACTTTGTTTGGCCTTTCCTTCATTATGATCCATGTGGGCTATGAATTTGAAATTGATAAGAGTTCTCCTAAGCAATATGGTTTGGATAGCCTCATCGCAGGGGCCAATGCCGCAGTTCCCTGGATATTATGCTCGGCATACTTTGCCTGGGCGCTGAAAATAAATTCGTGGCAAGACGCTCTGCTAATTGCGCGCTTCTCCTCACCTACATCAGCAGGAGTCTTGTTTTCGATGCTTGCAGCTGCCGGACTCTCAGGCACTTGGATGTTTCAAAAAGCCCGGATTCTGGCTATCTTCGGTGACCTTGAAATGCTCCTACTCATGATCCCTCTTAAAATCATGATAGTCGGCATTAAATGGGAGCTAGCGGTTCATTTACTCATCATCATCGCAATGCTATGGTTAGCTTGGCGTTATTTACGTGTATGGAAATTACCCACGACCTATCCATGGGTGATGCTATACGCTGGATTAATTACAGGGGTATGCGAGTTGATTTTTTTAACAAGCACCTTGTTTGACAATGTCTTTCCAGTCCATTTAGAAGTGCTCTTACCCGCCTTTGCGCTTGGATGCATGCTTGCAAGGCCAGCTGGGCAAGATCCCCATTCAGACGATGCCCGTGAAGGTCACCAAGAGGGTCCTGCAGAAAAAAATGAACAGCGAGCCTCTACTATCGTAGCCTCAGTATTCATGTGTTTAGTAGGTTTGTCCATGCCCCAAATTCATTTGGAGGCAATCAACTGGAGCACACTTACAATCCACGTTCTTCTGATTACCTTCCTATCAAACATAGGCAAAATGTTTCCAATCTTGTGCTACAGAAAGGAAGCCTCACTTCGCAAGAGGCTCGCTCTTTGCATTGGGATGTTCCCGCGTGGTGAGGTAGGGGCAGGGGTTCTTGTCGTGTCCATGAGCTATAACATCGGAGGAACCGCGCTTACAGTTGCCATCTTATCACTCGTCTTGAATCTGATCATGACAGGATTCTTCATCGTTTGGGTAAAGAAACTGCTTACTCGTGGATGTAATCAATCCGCTTAAGGCCAATCTTCTGTTGAAATGCTTTGAGCCTCGAGACATCCATCACATAGGTCACTAAGCGCCTTTCTTGAGGATCTTGAAGACATGGCGTTTCATATGCAACTCGGGCGCCTTTAATGACGGGGGTTTTCCCCTTCAAGATCACATCAACAGAGATCGTTTTTTGACTCCCCACTTCAATCAGCTTCAGACTTGAGGTTTTCGTAAGATAGCTGCATATTTTGGTAAAGGGCCGATACCGAGGAATAGAGACAAGAGCATATCCGTCTTTTGTACGCATGATCTCTTCAATCTTAAGGTGTTTTTCGTGCACAGGGTCTTTCTGTCTTTCCCATCTTGCAGCTAAACGCTTGAGTTCATTGTGAGGATCTTTAATAAGCAGTTTAACCGTCTCTGGCTCTCGATTCATCTCTGCGGTATATACTGCGTCCACTTCAAAGTTAGAGAAATTTCTGCCTCAGCATCTTCAC
>CAYWSY010000043.1:0-16201 GCA_964461105.1 uncultured bacterium | reverse complement strand
CTGTTATTTTTTTTGATTCTAATTTAGGGCGCCTTTGAACCGGAAGGGGTATATACTGCAGTCTGACTGAACGTTTGGGTATAACTGAAAAAACAGCTCTTCCAAGACAACACGCAGTTTAAAATGACGCTGCAAGGCCAGTCGCGCCCGCGCAATGGCTTCCAACACTCGCTCGAGCGAGGGCTTTTCGTGTTGCGCTGCACACTGCAACTCCTCGATTGCTTCATGATGGTATAACAAGCTCAGATCGCCCCCTTGTGCGATCAGATGCAGATCGCGAAACCATGCTGCGATCTCTTCGAAAAGCTCATCGACAGAGGAACTTGGTAGTTCAGCGCCTTCTTCCACATCCGCCTTGCCAAGACCGTAGACAGATTCGAGTTGAGCGCAGATTTTGATAAATTGAGGATAATTAGAAATACCTTGAACAAGTAACTGTCGTATCAATTGCTCAGTCTCATCTTTACGTTGAGTAGCAATCAGCTCTGCTCTTGCCAAGGAACCTTGTGCTAAAAATGAAGTTTTACGCGCACTCTCAGGAGTTTGGTTCCAATGTGCTTCCGCATGCGCTGCAATCTGATGGTCTGGAATCGGAAAAAATGGAATTTTCCGACAACGGGAAACAATAGTTGGAAGAAGCCCTTCCGGTTGTGACGTGAGCAGCATTATGTAACTGCCAGAAGTGGGCTCTTCTAAGGTTTTCAAAAGCGCATTGCTGCTCGCTGGGAGCATTTGATGGGCTTCATGAATGATAAATACCTTTACGGGCGCCTCAAAAGGGGGCATTCCTACTTCCGCAATGAGGTTGCGCATCGCCTCCACGGGATGGATATGAGCTTTTCCTTCCGGCTGATAGATGTGGATGTCGGGATGATTGCCTGTCTTAATTTTCTCTGCATGCTCCGGTCCCATAAGAAGGGCTGCTAACTCCAAAGCAAAGCGCCCCTTGCCAACCCCATCTGGACCTGCGAAGAGCAGCGTATGCGGAACACAATGATGTTCCACCATGCGAATCAAAGCTGCTTTTACCTGATCATTTCCTTTTAACTTTGAGAAGGGCATCGATGTGTCCGAGCGTTTGGGTTAATACTTCTTCAGGAGACCTTCTCGCATCAATCAACTTCAACCGCTTCGGTTCCGCTTTGGCAATATGATGAAATGCTCGGCGGATCTTTTGATGAAACTTAAGTGTTTCCGATTCGATCCGGTCTTTTCCATCGCGCGTAGCTTGGGTCCGCTCGAAGCCGATTTTGGGATCAAGATCGAGATACAAGGTCAAATCAGGCTTTACTTTATCACAGGCAAAGTTGCAGAGAAACTTCACAAGTTTGCCATCAAACCCGCGGGCTCCTCCCTGATAGGCAATTGTCGAGTCGTTGAATCGGTCACAGAGGACAACTTGGCCTTGATCGAGCGCTGGGATAATCACTTCATCGACATGCTGAGCGCGGTCAGCAAGAAACAGGAGAAGCTCGCACCTCTTAGCAAGGGGGATTCCATGCTTGTTTAACACAAGCTCCCGAATTTTTTGACCGATCGGAGTTCCTCCAGGGGCTCTTGTCTGGAGGACGGGAATCTGTTTACTCTTGAGATGAGCATACACTTTTTCAATGAGTGTCGTCTTCCCTGCGCCTTCGCCCCCTTCAAACGTGATGAAGCATCCTTTGCGGCGCATAAGCGTTACTCTGCATCGGGCGTTGTTTCTGTTTCCGTTACAACTTCCTGCGGAAGTTCTACTGGTACAGCCTCACTGCTTTGAGCCTCAGAGGGTGTTTCTGCTGTTTCAAGAGCACCAATCCGCTGCATGCCGACAATGAGATCCCCTTCATGGAGATTAACGAGGCGCACTCCTTGGGTCGATCTTCCCATAACCCTCACATCCTTCATGTTGATGCGCACAGTCTGGCCAGCATTAGACATCAAGACGACGCTATCTCGATCTGTGACAGAAATCGCTCCTACAACCGAGCCGTTGCGCTCTGAGGTGATGATCGAACGAACGCCAACCCCGCCGCGGTTTGTCTGACGGAAATCTTCGACAAGCGAGCGCTTGCCATATCCGTTTTCACAGACAACGAGCAAATTATTGTCAGGAGTGACCACTTCGCAAGAGACGATGATATCATCCTTATTGCGCAATGTAGCTCCCTTCACGCCACGAGCAACTCTTCCCATTGGACGCACTTGTGCCTGATCAAAGCGCACGGCCATCCCATTTTTCGTAAAGAGCATGACCTGCTGCCCTTCTCTTGTAAGACGCGCTGCAATCACCTCATCCCCCTCATCGATATTAATCGCATAAACCCCTTTGCGCCTTGGAGAACTAAAGGCGGCAAGCTCTGTTTTCTTGACAACCCCTTGACGGGTCGAAAGGAAAATATAGGCTGGCTCATCGAATTTCTTCAAACACAAGACAGTTGCGATCTTCTCTTCTGGGCGAATATCTTCTAAAAGATTCACAAGGGGTTTACCCTTCGAGCGTCTTCCTGCTTCTGGAATCTCATACGCTTTGAGCCAGTAACATCTTCCCAATGTTGTGAAAATAAGCAGATAGTCATGGGTCGATGCGACGTAAATGTCTTTTAAAGTGTCAGATTCTTTTTTCATTTCCAATCCAATGACTCCTTGACCGCCCCGTTTCTGTTCGCGGAAGGTATCCACTGGCATCCGTTTAATGTAATCATCTTCAGAGATAGTGATGATCACTGGAAGGTCTGGGATCAGATCTTCAATATTAAACTCCCCTTCCGCTGCAATGATCTTCGTTTTGCGATCAGAGGCGTGATGGCGTTTCAGGTCGTTCAATTCATCTTTGATAATTCCGCGCACAAGTGCTTCGCTTGCTAAAACAGAGCGAAGATAGGCAATGCGCTCTAAGAGTTCTTTATATTCCCCTTCAATCTTATCTCGCTCAAGACCGGTGAGTTGATAGAGGCGCAATTCGAGAACAGCTGTCGCTTGACGCTCGCTGAGCGCATAGGTTGCCATTAACTCTTGTTTCGCAGCTTCGCGGTTTTCACTATTTCGAATTAATTTCACCACAGCATCGAGGTGATCGAGCGCTTTGAGATAACCTTCTAAAATGTGAGCGCGCGCTTCAGCTTTGGCAAGTTCAAAGCGTGTGCGCCGCCGCACTACTTCAATTCGATGCTCAACCCAGGCAGAAATCATGTGCTTGATGTTCATCGTGCGTGGCAAGCCCTTATCGAGCGCGAGCATGTTACATCCAAACGTCACTTGCAAATCAGTGTACTTAAAGAGCTGATTGATGGTGACATCTGGGATCTCTCCCCGCTTTAGCTCGAGGACCACGCGCATTCCATCTTTATCAGATTCATCGCGAAGGTCGGAGATTCCAGGAATTTGCTTATCGTTGACCAGGGTTGCAATTTTTTGAATCAAATCAGATTTCCCAACATTATAAGGGATCTCATCGATGACAAGGCGTTGACGCTCCAAGGTCCCTTCCATCTCCTCAATACGGATCACAGCGCGTAGAATGATCTTACCTCTACCTGTATGGTAGGCTTCTTTGACCCCTCTGTACCCGCAAATAACGCCGCCTGTTGGAAAATCAGGAGCCGGCATCACTTCCATGATCTGATCGATTGTGGTCGCAGGTTCATCGATAACGAGCATCGTCGCTTGGATGAGCTCGCCTAAGTTATGAGGAGGAATGTTTGTTGCCATCCCGACTGCAATCCCTGAGGATCCGTTGGCAAGAAGGTTTGGGAATTTAGCCGGAAAGACGGTAGGTTCTGTCTTTGTTTCATCATAGTTAGGAACCAGATCAACCGTATCTTTATCGAGATCTTCCATGAGAGCCATGGAGGAGTGGGTTAGGCGAGCTTCTGTATAACGCATCGCAGCAGGAGCATCGCCGTCAACCGAACCAAAATTTCCTTGACCATCTACTAAACGATAGCGCATCGACCAGGGCTGAGCCATACGTACGAGTGTTGGATAGATCACCGTTTCCCCGTGCGGATGGTAATCGCCCGAGGTGTCGCCTGAGATTTTAGCGCACTTACGGTGTTTGCCTCCTGGGCTCAAATTCAACTGACGCATCGCGTACAGGATTCTGCGCTGAGAGGGCTTTAAACCATCGCGCACATCGGGAAGCGCTCTAGAAATAATGACCGACATCGAATACCGGAGATAACTCTCCTTTACTTCTTCTTCGATATTGCGTGGTAGAATGATTTCATCTTTCGTATAAGACATGGTATGTTTTCAAGCTCCCCTTAAATATCCAAATTCTTTACAGACAACGCATGCTGGTCGATAAATGCTCTGCGCGGGGGAACTTCTTCTCCCATCAGCATGGTGAACATATGGTCGGCTGCAATCGCATCCGGAAGAGTCACACGCATCAGTGTACGCTTGGTCGGATCCATCGTGGTATCCCACAGCTGATCAGCATTCATCTCGCCCAATCCCTTGTAACGCTGGATCTCGATCCCTTTTCTTCCATTTGCCCGGAGAAACTCAATCCCCTCTTTCATGAGATGAACGTTAGTCTCCTTCCCATCTTCTTCAATGATATCAAAGAGCCTTCCATCTGCAGTGAGATACTGATCGAGAGCTAAATTGAATAAGCTTAATCGATTTTTTAAATCATCGAGCGCTTCATGCTCGTAGAGTTCAGTAAATGGAACTCCCTTCACACGGAATGCTTTCATTTCATCTGTTTGTTCCTCGAGAGGAATCGATGCCAACGTCGCTTCATGCTGCTCTTTTTGGATCTGCTCATTTTGTCGTTTAATCTCGCCAAACTCTTCCTCAGAGTAGACAAACTTTTGCCGATCCCCCAATTTTACGAGGAATCTAGGCAAGCGCCCTTCTTCATCTTTCGATATTAAGAACTCACGGAAAGGGATCCCTTTACGCTCAATTGAGAAGATAAAGGATTCCACTTCACGGATTGCAAGGATCAGCGCATCCACATGTTCCTTGGAAAGTGGATCTGTTTTTCCAACTAAGCGAATCTGAATATCACTTGTGCCGAGCTTTAAGAGATACTCATCCATCTCTTTTTCAGAGTGGATGTAACGGCTTACCTTCTTGCGCGTGACACGATATAAAGGAGGTCTTGCTATATAGACGAAGTTATTTTCAATCAATGCTGGCATATGACGGTAAAAGAAGGTCAGAAGAAGGGTGCGAATATGAGATCCATCGACGTCCGCATCCGTCATGATGATGATTTTGTGATAGCGGAGCTTTTCTAAACTGAAGTTATCATGGCCTATGCCGCAGCCAAAGGCAGCGATCATGGCTCCCACTTCTGTATTCTGCAAAATCTTTTCCATGCGCGCTTTTTCAACGTTCAAGATCTTACCGCGAATCGGCAGGATCGCTTGAAACCTGCGATCTCTTCCCGTTTTTGCAGATCCACCCGCAGAATCTCCCTCAACGATGTAAATTTCACAAAGTGCAGGGTCTTTTTCTTGACAGTCCGTTAACTTTCCAGGGAGGCGCGCGCTATCTAATGCCGTCTTGCGCAGCGTGAGCTCGCGCGCTTTGCGCGCAGCTTCTCTTGCTTGAGCAGCTAAGATCGCTTTTTCCACGATCATGCGGGCTACCGCTGGGTTTTCATTTAAATAGGTTGTGAGCTCTTCACCAACAATCACCTGAACAATGGAAGCTACATCGCTATTTCCAAGACGCTGTTTGGTCTGACCTTCAAACTGGGGGTTCGGAACTTTAACCGAGATGACAGCTGTCATCCCTTCGCGCATATCATCTCCCTGCACCCCAATCTTATCGCTCTTGAGCAAGTTATTGGATTTGATGTACTGATTAAGCACACGTGTGAGCGCTGTACTAAAACCGGTTACATGCGTTCCCCCTTGACGGGTCGAGATGTTATTGACATAGGAATAGAGGTTTTCGATGTAGGTGTCATTCCACTGCATCGCGACTTCAAATTCAACCGGACCATCGACCCCTTCCTTGTTACCGGCAATATAAATGGGTTTGGGAAACAAAGGTATTTTATTTTCGTTGAGATAAGAAACAAACGATTTGACTCCCCCCTCATAACAGAATGTGACTTCATTTGGGACCGCATCTCGCTCATCGCGGAAATTAATTTTCAAACCCCGATTTAAGAAGGCAAGTTCACGCAGACGTTTGAGCAAAATGTCATAATCATAGACAGTAACCGTAAAAATCGAATCATCTGGCAGGAAGGTTACCTTAGTGCCGTGTTTATCGGTGGATCCAATCTCTTTTAAATGGGAGGTCGGCTTGCCTTTAGAGAAGAACATCTCATAAACCTTGCCATTTTTAGAAACTTCAACATGAAACTTAGAAGATAGAGCATTAACACAGGAAACACCCACGCCATGAAGACCACCAGAGACCTTATAACTACCCTTATCAAATTTTCCACCCGCATGCAAAATCGTCATGACGACTTCTAATGCCGTAACATCTCGCCCTTGTTTTTGAGACTCTTTTTCATGACGATCAATTGGAATCCCTCGACCATTATCTTCTACAGAGACCGAATGATCCTTGTATAAGGTGACTGTAATCTCAGTGCAATGGCCCGCTAAAGCTTCGTCAACGCTATTGTCGACCACTTCATAGACGAGCTGATGCAACCCGTTAACTTGTGTGTCTCCAATATACATCCCTGGCCGCTCTCGAACCGCTTGAAGACCTTCCAAAACAGTGATCGAACTTGCATCATACTCTTTGTTAGCCATCGGACTGGAATCATTTTCTTTATCTTTAGTCATCGTCGTCATACCTTAAAAAACCTTTTGTTATCCCAACCTAAAAATGATGTTTTTAATCACCGCAGTTGGAAACTTTTCCCTCAGGCTCTTTAAAAGCCGTCCTCTTTCATGCTGGGAAAGCAAACTGTACAAAGTTGAATTGTTAACTTTCACAAGCAACATTCCATCAACAAAGGAAACCGCCTTGGTCATCGGAGCTAATTTTGCACCAATCACTTGAGGCCATGACGCAAGAATCAAATCTGGCCGTTCATGATGGGCTACACCTAACTTACCTAAAAAACGGGGCAAAAGATCTGAGATCTCTTGACTTGTCGTTTCCGTTCCATCATAGCCCTGTCGCTTGCGTTCAAATTTCCGCGCCATATTGCAGGACTATATGTAATAGGGTGATATATTCAAAACAAAATCGCACTCAATCCAATTGCGATCAAAAAGTAGATCGCCATCGATAAAAAGTCGTTAAAAGCGGTAATGATCGGGCCGGATGCGACCGCGGGATCCACTCCAATGCGAGCAAAAAACAAAGGGGAAAAAACACCTAAGAGCGTCCCTGCTAAACACGCCCCCGTTAACCCAGTTCCTACAACAAGACCTACCGCAGCAGGACTAATCGCTGCACCGGAAACCCCTTCAAAATCAAGTGCATACACCGCAACACCGCAGAGCACTCCAAAGAGAGAGCCTGTAATCAGTCCGACCATCAATTCTTTGAGCATCATCTCTCCTTTGTTTCCCAAGGAGATCAAACCAAGAGCCATGTTGCGCACAAGCACGGTACTACATTGAATTCCGATATTTCCCGACATTCCCGTTATCAACGGCACGAAGAATAAGACAAAAGTCAGTGCGCCACCGACATAACTCTGAAACGACGACATCACTCCCACATTAATAAGACCTGCACAGAGAGTGACTACAAGCCAAGGCGCTCGCGAAATCATCCGTTTTAAAATGGGAACGTACTCACTGACCTTTTCAGCCGTACCCGCCATGTTTGCAATCGTTTCATCGGCAATATCCTCAACCGCATCAAGGACATCTTCATAAGTGATCACGCCAAGGAGTCGACCTGCCTCATCGATCACCGTCAATGCAGGGATTTTATACCTTTCGACAATCTCAACAACCTCTTCCCGCATGGTATCAGGAGAGACCGTATGCAACACAGGGCGCATCACTTGACGCAGGGGCAAACTGGGAGGATTCACAATTAAGTTGCGGGCGGGCACATACCCCTGCAGCTCCCCGTCTTGATTAAGCACGAAAATCTTTGCCGTCAGATCAATTCCAGGGTTGTGACGAATGTGAGCTGACGCCTCCCCAATGGTGACATCTTTGGTAAAAGCAAAAAACTCATTTGTCATGAGCCGCCCAGCAGTATTGCGCGGGTGCTTTTTAATCTCACGGATCCTGATCGCTTTTTTAGGCTCTAACATCTCAAGGACCCGCCGAAAACGGCGCTCTGAGAGCGCCTCTAGAACCTCCACCGCCTCATCAGGGGGCATACACTCAACGAGCAACTTAACCTCTTCATCACTAATGTGCCGCAAAACAGCCACGCGCGTGCTGCTATCAGTATTCACCATAAATTCAATTTTACCTTCAACACCCGACAAGTTTTCATATAAAACTGGTCGCGCATGAGGAGGAAGATGAGAAGCGGCATAAGCTAAGTCAATTGGAGAATGCTCTGAGGCTATTTTAGCAATATCATGGAGAATCACCGTTGACGTTTGCTTATGAAACGCAAGTTCAAGTTTTTCTTGGAGGATATCGTGCAATTGGGAGGTCTTGGAATCGAGCAAATTTCCAGATACGTAAGAAGCTTCGACTGACACTGCCGGTTCATTTGTGTGCTCGTCCATGATTACCCCCTACGATCAGAGTCCATAATGTATCCTCTGACCCTTTATTTTTCAATCGGAAAATTGTAGCATTTAAATCCCCATTTACTCTAACATTGGTCATCAACAAACTTAGAATTTGAGAAGAAAAAATACTATGTACAAACCAGAAAAACTGCGCAATATTGCCATCATCGCCCACATTGACCATGGAAAAACGACCCTCCTCGACTGTCTTTTGAAACAATCTAATATTTTCCGTGACAATGAAAAGATCCCTGAGCGCGTCATGGATAGCTACGATCAAGAAAAAGAGCGCGGAATCACCATTTTCGCAAAACACACTAGCATTTTTTTTGAAGACTATAAAATTAACATCATCGACACCCCTGGACACGCCGATTTTTCTGGCGAGGTTGAACGGGTCCTTGGACTTGTTAACTGCGTTCTCCTTTTAGTAGATGCTCAGGAAGGGCCTATGCCGCAGACCCGATTTGTTCTCTCCCAAGCGCTTAAAATCGGTCTAAAGCCGATTGTTGTCCTCAACAAGATTGATCGTCCGCATGCTGATCCAGACCGCGCACTCAATCTCACTTTCGACCTCTTTGTCGAACTCGGCGCTAACGATGAACAACTAGACTTCTCAGTTTGCTACGCATCAGGTTTAGGCGGCTTTGCAACCCTTGAAATCAACGATCCGAGGGTTGATATGCGCCCCTTATTTGAACTTGTTATCAAAGCAGTTCCCCCACCGCCAGGAAATCTCGACCTTCCTTTCTTAATGCAAGCTACCACGTTGAGCTATGATGATTTCGTAGGAAGACAAGCTTGCGGGCGGATTTTAGAAGGACAAATCAGAAAAGGGCAGGAAATTTCCAAAATCGACAAAAATGGCCATCCAACGAAACACCGCGTTCAGCGGATTGAAGGATACTTCGGCTTGAAGAAAATTGAAATGGATGAAGCAGGCGTCGGTGATATCGTCAGCATTTCAGGGATTCCTGAAATTTCCATTGGAGACACCCTCTGCGATCCTAATCACATCGTCCAACTCCCTCCCATTACCTTGGCTGAACCCACCCTTTCCGTTGAGATGACTGTTAACAACGGACCTTTTGTTGGAAAAGACGGCAAGCACGTCACGATGAACAAAATCCGCGACAGATTAAACCAAGAGCGCAAAGCGAATATCTCATTAAAAATTGAGGAAGTAGAAGGGCGCGACGATGCAATTCGTGTCTGCGGCAGAGGAGAACTCCACCTCGCAGTATTAATTGAAGCGATGCGCAGGGAAGATTATGAGTGCACAATCTCCAAGCCTCAGGTCATCATGAAAAAAGTCGACGGTGTCGACCATGAGCCTTTTGAAGTGGCCCACATTGAAGTACCTCAAGAATTTTCCGGCCAAATCATTGAAGAGCTCTCCCGCCGCAAAGGGGAGATGCGCGCTTTGTCTACCAACGAACACAACATCACCAGCCTTGAATTCCTAATTCCTACCCGTGGGCTCATGGGATATCGCAATGAATTCATGACAATTACCAGAGGACTTGGAATCCTTACCTCCATTTTTGATAGCTACGCTCCTTTTAAAGGGGTGATTCCAGGCCGTCAAAAAGGAGTGCTCATTTCCAATAGCGCTGGAAAAGCAACTGGGTACTCCCTCTTCTCCCTCCAAGAACGGGGATCCCTCTTTGTTGGCCCTGGCGATGAGGTCTATGAAGGGATGGTTGTTGGAGAGCACAATCGAGACAATGACCTTGTTGTCAACGTGGTCCGCGGCAAACAGTTGACCAACGTCCGCGCTTCGGGAAGCGATGAGAACATCATCCTCGTTCCTGCGCGCACATTCACCCTCGAGCAAGCGATCGACTTTCTCCAAGATGATGAGCTTGTCGAAGTAACTCCCCACTTCATCCGCATCCGTAAGCGTTTTCTCAATGAAAACGACCGCAAGCGTAAATAGAACTTAAGTCGAGTGGGAGAGATCTGCCCTGATTGATCAGGGCAGATATGCAAGCCTTTAAGCCATCTCTTGCGCTCTCTGTAAATTTTTTCGAAGCCTTCGCTTAATTGTTTTAAGCGCTTCTTTGCCCTCATGACCAATTGGGTTTCCTTTTAATTTAAGCCACAATAGAGTGTGATTGCTTTTTAGCGCTTTTGCCAACAATGCGGCACCCTTTGCAGTGATTTGATTATCACTCAAATCAAGCCATCTAAGCGTTGAGTTCTCTTTTAACGCTCGTGCAAAAGCGGCAGCTCCTTGATCGCCGATGGTATTGTCTTTATTGTGATGATGCCTTTCCCATCCCATGACCGCAGGGGTAGTCAGAATATTACTTAAGTTAAGTCCAACAACACTCTCGTTTGAACATAGAGCCCGCGACAAAGCGCCCGCACCCGCATCTGAAATTCCAGAGCTGCTCAGATCAATCTTCCTTATCGATTCATTCGTTTTAAGAACAGAGGCAAGCGAAATAGCTCCCGTGTTTCCTATGATATTGTCTACGAAACTGATTTCCTGAATTTTTGTATTTTTCAGTATGCCTTCAATTTCGGATGAAACAATCGCATCATCTGGCAAAAACCAGCCACAACGCCGTTCTACATTCAAATATTCCGTTTCAGGATCACGGATCGTGCCAGGAAAAATACATGCATTTTTTAAAGAAACGTTCTGGCGCAGAGACTCTAAGCGCACAAACGGATCCATTAGCCAACCCCGATCAAAACATACCCCAATAAAATGACTTTCTTTAAACAGCTTCTTTTGCGTCTTAACCGAAACTCCAAAATGGATTGTATCGCTTCCCTTTGTAATCAGCCTGTCAATCATCTTCTTCGCCGGCGCTGACACCAAAAAACCGCCCAAGGTCACTCCCCAGGCAACATACCCCGCACATATCCTTGCTATACGAATCGGATGTGAGTAAGGACACTGCATTTTGGAAATGATCGTATAGCCTCCAACAACCTTCCCTTTACTTTTAAATTTCTCAACGCGTTCCCAACCTTCAATTTCTAATGCACGCCGTGGAATGGCCCCTGCATTACCAACGATCCTTAAATCTTGCATATATTTTCTCCTTGTGAATCAGCCTGATCCAAAAAACAGTAAAATTTTTAAAGATAAGTACAAAAAAAAGCAAACGAAATTAAAACATTTTTAGGATTGACACTCGACAAAAAAGACCCAAAAAAATAAGCATTGCACAGAAAACCGCCGCAGCCCTATAATTGCCCGCATTTAACCAGCCAAATGGCGGGATATTTTATGAACAACCATCCTGGTGCTTATCTTTGTAGATACGCCTCATTCGCCTCAACCGGGCGAACCATAATTGTATCCCCATAAAGCTTCTCTCCCGCCCCTTTTTTCTCCCTTCCAAAAGACTCTGAGATCAAAGCCCAAAGCGGGGCAAAGAAGCTGCAAACAGGAGTATTATGACTATTTCAGAAATTAGCCTTCCGCAGGAACGGACCAGCAAATCTCACCTACTCACAACAGGCTCTGCGCTATTTTCCATGTTTTTTGGCGCCGGAAATCTCATTTTCCCCTTAATGATTGGAAGGTCAGTAGGATCAAGCTCTTGGTATGCTCTTTCAGGTCTTGCGATTACAGCAGTCGCTGTCCCCTTTCTCGGTCTTGCTGCGATGATCTTGTTTCAAGCTGACTACAAAAAATTTTTTGGAAGACTAGGAAAATACCCAGGTCTTCTTCTCTTTTTATTGCTTCAGCTGATTTTAGGCCCATGCGGAGTGATTCCTCGATTAATCACTCTAATGTACGCCATGTCCAAACCTTATCTGTTTGGAATGCCACTTAGCATCTTTAGCATCTTAGCTGTCGGGCTAATCTTCGTGTGCACATTTAAACGAGATTATTTAATTAAACTCATTGGAGCTATCCTCACTCCTGTGCTTCTTGTTGCCTTGGGCGCATTGATGGTGATTGGCCTTACTGATACTACAGCAGTTTCAACCACTCAAGCTTCCCCTTCCTCAAGCTTTATGCAAGGGCTTGTAGGCGGTTACAACACAATGGATTTAATCGCTGCCTTTTTATTTGCAACAGTAGTTCTTCCCCACTTTCAAAAGTCGCACACCTCCTTGAGAAATCAGCGCCCCTTGGTCAAAGAAATCTGCTGGTCAAGCCTCATTGCAGCAGGCCTGCTCATGCTCAATTACATCGGTCTTACATGGGTCTCCTCTTTGCACGCAGGAAGCATCGACCCTTCGATCCCCCCTGAAGAACTTTTAGGCGCAATCGCCTTTAAACTCCTCGGTCCAGCAGGAGGATTAATCGCAGCTATTGCAGTCATTTTAGCATGCTTAACAACAGCCATTACGTTAGCTTCCATCTTCGGTGACTACCTCCAAAAAGAGGTGTGCAAAGAGAAAATTAAACCAAACTTTGCTCTGATCCTTACATTGATTGCCACCATGCTCTTTGCAAATTTAGGCTTTAGCGGCATTGTCGCTCTTTTAAGTCCGATTTTGCAGGTAGTCTATCCAGGGCTTATTGTCTTAACGCTGTTTAATCTCATTCACTCTCTTTATGGATTCAACATGGTCAAGACTCCCGTATTTGCAGCATTTGCCATCGCGTTCATCTGCTGGGTAGTTCCTTAAAATAGGATTGATTTTGTATAGTCATAGAAAACTTTGGCGGAGCAACGATGAAAGAGACATACATTCAAGACTTCTTAAAAGCAGGCTCACTTGCAGGCCAGGTACGCGCTTATGGAAAATCCTTAATCTGTAAAGGAGCTTCCTATAATGATGTGATCTTAAAGATCCGTCAAAAAATTGCAGACCTCGGGGCCATTCCTGCATTTCCTCCACAAATCGCACTAAATGATGTCGCAGCTCACTATTTGCCTCAGCCCGGCCAAGACATTCTTTTTTCAGATGAGCTTGTCAAACTCGACGTCGGTATCTGCTATAATGGAGCGATTGGAGACTGCGCTGTCTCTGTTGACCTATCTGGCAAATACCAGCATATCATCGACGCTGCGGAAGCAGCGCTTCTTGCAGCTGAAAAAATCATTAAAGTGGGATTACCTGTCCGCGAAATTGGAAAAGTGATCGAAGAGACCATCACTTCATTCGGCCTTCAACCTGTCAGAAACCTCTGCGGCCATGGGCTCGGTTTTTTTAAAGTGCACACGGCTCCCCTCATTCCAAACTATCACGACAACTCCAAAGCGGTCATTCAACCGAATATGACCTTTGCCGTCGAACCCTTTGCCACTAATGGCAAGGGGATGATCTACGAAGAGGGGGAAGCTACCCTCTTTTCACTCCTCTCCCCACGCGCTGCAAAATCAGCCCCTGCGCAAGAGGTTCTCTCCTATATTCAGGGATTCAAAGCGCTTCCCTTCTGCATCCATGATCTCACCCATGCAGGAATGCCACTCATGACAGCAAAACTCGGCCTTCACGAACTTGTCCAAGCAAACATCGTTGGCGCCTACCCTCCCCTCGTTGAAGAGACCCATGGAATGGTAGCTCAGGCGGAAAACTCGATCTTTGTTGATAAGAAAGGACATGTGACGATAACTACGCGGTAAGGCTTTGTTGCTCAATCCCATTTAAAAATAAAATAAACTTAATGATAAGGAGACTTTTTATGGCAGCATCAATTAGTTCAACAACGAACCCCACCTCAGCGGGAATTCAACGGTTAGACCCAATCCCGGCAGAAGCGCCTCCAATTCCCACGAGAGTAAAGAATTTTGTTGACCAACTTCGATCAAACTCCATTACTGAGTTTCGTTTGCATTCCATTACTGAGTTTCGTTTGCATTATGGATTAGGAGATGCTGAAATTACAGCACTTGCATGGGCTCTTTCTACAAATAGCTCTCTTACACGCCTTAATCTGAGCAATAACAAGATCGGTGATGAAGGAGCACGGGCTCTTGCAGCAGCTCTTTCTAAAAACAGCTCTCTTACAAACCTTTATCTGGGCAATAACCAAATCAGCGATGAAAGGGCACGGGCTCTTGCAGCAGCTCTTTCTACAAATAGCTCTCTTACAACCCTTTATCTGAGTCGTAACCAGATCAGCGATGAAGGAGCACGGGCTCTTGCAGCAGCTCTTTCTACAAACAGCTCTCTTACAACCCTTTATCTGGGCAATAACCAAATCAGCGATGAAGGGGCGCAGGCTCTTGCAGCAGCTCTTTCTACAAACAGCTCTCTTACAAACCTTGATCTGAGCTATAACCGGATCAGCGATGAAGGGGCACGGGCTCTTGCAACAGCTCTTTCTAAAAATAGCTCTCTTACAAACCTTTATCTGCATATTAACCGGATCAGCGATGAAGGAGTACGGGCTCTTGCAACAGCTCTTTCTAAAAATAGCTCTCTTACAAACCTTTGTCTGCATAGTAACCGGATCAGCGATGAAGGAGTACGGGCTCTTGCAACAGCTCTTTCTAAAAACAGCTCTCTTACAAACCTTTATCTGAGCTATAACCGGATCAGCGATGAAGGGGCGCAGGCTCTTGCAGCAGCTCTTTCTACAAATAGCTCCCTTACAAACCTTTATCTGAGCTCTAACCGGATCAGCGATGAAGGGGCGCAGGCTCTTGCAGCAGCTCTTTCTACAAATAGCTCCCTTACAACCCTTTGTCTGGATGGTAACCAGATCAGCGATGAAGGGGCGCGGGCCCTTGCAGCAGCTCTTTCTAAAAACAGCTCTCTTACAAACCTTGATCTGTCTGATAACCAGATCGGCTATGAAGGGGCGCAGGCTCTTGCAGCAGCTCTTTCTACAAATAGCTCTCTTACAAACCTTGATCTGAGCTATAACCGGATCAGCTATCAAGGCGCAGGAGCGGCTCAAAATATTAAGAACTATTTAAACAGAAATAAATTAAATCATCAGAAGAAATCTACCGACTTATTTACCCTCTTTGTATCCGCTGGTTATTTAAAACCCTGATAATTAGAAGGTTAAGATAAGGACATAAAGAAAGCAGTGATGAGTTGGCATGAGTTTCGAGATAAAACCTCGGTTGCTCATCACTGCATCAATTATTCAGGGATTCAAGACGATAACTACGCGGTATACCTAAGTTCCAAGTTTGCGCATCACCGAGAGCAGTCTCGAATAGACTAGAGAATGTTCAACTCAACACCTAACCGTCCTTGTTAAAGACCTATCAATTATTTTTTAATTAATACAAACAATTAGATTACAACGCTTTACACATTTAAAAAAACGATTGACATCAGTTAAAACATATGATATAATTCTGTTTAAAAATAAAACAAACTTAATAATAAGGAGACTTTTTATGGCAGCATCGACTAGTTTAACAACGAACCCCACCTCAGCGGGAATTCAACCGTTAGACCCAATCCCGGCAGGAGCGCCTCCAATTCCCACGAGTGTAAAGGGTGTTGTTGATCAACTTCGATCAAACTCCATTACTGAGTTTCGTTTGCATTATGGATTAGGAGATGCTGAAATTACAGCAATTGCAACAGCTCTTTCTACAAATACCTCTCTTACAGCCCTTAATCTGTGCTATAACCGAATCAGCGATGAAGGGGCGCGGGCCCTTGCAGCAGCTCTTTCTATAAATAGCTCTC
>CAYWSY010000042.1:0-16388 GCA_964461105.1 uncultured bacterium | reverse complement strand
CCCCTTGATCGCGCATCATCAAAGAGAGTTCTTCTTGATGCATATTCGCGAGAAGTTCGCGTGTGAGAGTGAGTTCCTGTTGCATTAAGTCTTTGATTTCGAGGTGCAACAGATTCCATTGTTCTTCATGTTCTTTTTTTCTTTCAGTCATATGTCACCTATTAGAGGGTGTTTGAGTATAGAGTGCAAAAGGCGTGCCAAATGTGTAAATAGTTGGTTTAAAGAAGCTTGAACTAATTTGCTGATCTGATTATTGTTTCCCTTCGGCACAAATCTCCTATCGTTGGCTATGAAAAATTTGCCTATTGAACACAATTTGCTTGTTTCCTGGTTTAAGACACACAAGAGATCTCTTCCTTGGCGCAACAACCCTTCCCCATACCAAGTGTGGATTTCAGAGGTGATGCTCCAACAGACCCAAGTGGCAGTTGTGATTCCCTACTATCAGAGATGGATGGAGCGTTTTCCTGAGATTGAGCATCTAGCTAAGGCTGAGCTTAGCGAGGTGATTAAGTTGTGGGAGGGGCTTGGCTATTATTCAAGAGCGCGCCATCTTCATCGTGCTGCGTGCGATCTTGTAAAGCACCATGGGGGGAAGCTGCCATCAGACCGCTCTTGTCTTGAAAAAGTGGTTGGCCTTGGCCCTTATACAATTGGGGCGATTTTGAGTTTTGCATTCCATCAAAAGGCAGCTGCAGTTGATGGGAATGTTGTTCGGGTGCTTACCCGCTATACTGCTTTTGAAGAGATCGTGTGTCATTCGCAGAATCAGAAAAAGATTAAGCTCTATGCGGAAGAGATTTTACCCGATCATGAACCATGGGTGGTTGTTGAAGCGCTGATTGAACTTGGAGCTACCGTATGCACGCGCGAGCCAAAATGTTATCTATGTCCATTAAGTCGATCCTGCCAAGGATTGAAGCTGGGGATTGCAGATCTGCTTCCGCGCAAGAAAGAAAAAACAGCTGTGACCCATTTGAAACGGTATGTCGCTCTTGTTGAAGCAGAGGGGCACCTCTTACTTCGAAAGGGAAAAGAAGGTGGCGTCATGGCAGATTTGTATGAATTTCCCTATTTTGATTCTGAAGATGCTCGAGCTGAATTTCTTTCGTGTTTTCAGATGGCAAATGATTCTTGCCAGATCCTTTCTGAAGCGGCTCACACGTTTACTCGTTTTAGAGCGAAGCTCTATCCCATTTTGTGGAAAGCGCTCGCCAGGATTGAAGTTCCCGATTATCATTGGGTTGCGCTTACAGAGGTGACGAATCTTCCATTTTCTGCCGGACATCGGCGTATTTTGAGGCATTATGAGAATTTTACACACTGAGAGTTCCACTGGATGGGGCGGACAGGAGATCCGCATTTTGCGCGAAGCGGAAGGGATGCGCAGAGAGGGGCATGAAGTGATTCTTGCTGTCGTTCAAGGAGGGGGGCTGATCAAGCCTGCGCGCGATCGAGGGTTTACCGTCTACGAAGTTCCCTTTACGAAACAAAGAGCTTTTAAAACATTGCGTTCCCTCTTGCAGATCATTAAAAATGAGCGGATCGATCTGATCAATACCCATTCTTCTCTCGATGCATGGATTGGTGGTATTGCTGCCAGAGTCTCAAGGACTAAGGTGATCCGCACGCGGCATTTATCGACAGGGATCCGCAAGGGACTCAATAGCTATCTTCTTTATCAGATCCTCGCAGACTACGTAGTGACCACCTCATCTGGCATCTTGCCGATGATTCAACGGCAAGCTCGCCTCCCCTTTCACCGACTGAAATGCATTCCTACAGGGGTGGATCCCGCTCAGCTTCAGGTCGATCCTGATGAGATTCGCCACTTTAGAGAAACTTTGAAACTCAAAGACACAGATATCTTGATTGGAACTGCTTGTTTTGTTCGATCATGGAAAGGGATTTTAGATTTTTTAAAGGCGGCCAAGTTGCTGAAAGCTGAAAAAAATCTCAAATGGGTTGTAGTCGGCGGTGGATATGTCAAAGAGTATCTTCCGAAGGTCCAAGAGATGGGGTTGACTGGGATTGTGACATTTACAGGGCACCTTGAGGTTCCTTATGCTGCAATTGCAGCGATGGATATTTTTATGTTGCTCAGCACGGCCCATGAGGGAATTTCTCAGGCAAGTTTGCAGGCAGCTTATTTAGAAAGACCTCTCATCACAACATCTGTTGGAGGACTTCCTGAGGTGTGTCTGACGGGAAAAACGGGAATTGTCGTGCCCCCTTTTTCCCCAGAGAAAGTTGCTGATGCCGTTCAATTATTAGCACAGGATTCAGCGTTAAGGCAGGCATATGGCCGTCATGGTAGAGACCTTGTCTTGCAAAAATACACTCTTGCACATACGTTGAAAGAAATGAACGCTGTCTATACCCAAGTGCTCTCACATGGATCGCCCTAAATTGCATGAGTGCTGTTCCACACATCCGCCTCATCTCAAGGAAGAAAACAAGCAGTTTAATTTTCAATTAGTGCAGATGATTGGCGCCTTTGTGTTTAGCCTTCCCCTCGTCGTACACATGGGAGGCATTTCAGTTTCGATTGTATGGCAAATCGTTTGCGCTTCTATTGTGCAATTTGGGGCAGGCTTCCCCTTTTATGTAGGGGCTTGGAGAGGGTTGCGCCGGTTTTCCGCCAATATGGATACGCTAGTCGCCCTCGGCACAAGCGCTGCATATGGGTTTAGTCTGTATACTGTCATCACGCACGCTGCATATCCCCTTTACTTTGAAACTAGCGCATTGCTGATTGCGTTTATTTTGCTCGGCAGGTTTCTTGAGGCGAAAGCGAAACGGCGGGCGCATTTAGGGATGAGCGCCCTGCTTCAACTCCAGCCTAAGATGGCTCGCATCAAAATATCCCGCACAGAGCAGGAGTACAGAGAAGTTCCGATCGAGGAAGTTCCCTTAAAAGCCGTGTTTGTTGTGCGACCGGGGGAAAGGATTCCTGTCGATGGCTGGGTCCTTACAGGGTCTTCTTATGTTGATGAGGCGATGTTGACAGGTGAAAGTGTGCCCGTACTAAAACAAGAGGGAAGTTCTTTGTTTGCGGGGACAGTGAATCGGGAAGGGCTTTTAGAGGCTAAAGCCACAAGAGTTGGGCCTGAAACGGCGCTCGGTCATATGATCCGCTTGGTGGAACAAGCCCAAAATTCAAAGGCCCCTATTCAACGGGTGGCTGATCGAGTGACTGCCATCTTTGTTCCCTGTATCCTTGTGAGCGCTCTTCTCACATTTTTAGGTTGGTGGTTGATCGGTGCCAATCCTTCGGAAGGACTCATCAACGCAGTCGCAGTGCTCGTGATTGCCTGTCCGTGCGCGCTTGGGCTTGCAACTCCCATGGTGATCATTGTTGCCTGCGGAATAGGAGCTAAGCTGGGAATCCTCATTAAAGATGCAGCCGTATTAGAAATGGCAGGAAAGATTCAGGCGGTTTTGCTCGACAAAACGGGAACGGTAACCACAGGAAAGTTGCAAGTTACAAGCTCTGCTATTGAAGAGCATTTCCTTAGCATTGTTGCCGCAATGGCCCAACATTCTGATCACCCCGCCTCTCAAGCCTTGGCTCAGTTCTTCTCATCAATCTCGCCTCCGCTAGTCAGCGAATATGTCGCAATTTCAGGAAAAGGGGTCAGTGGGACCATCCAAGGTCAACACTATGTGTTAGGTTCCCCTGCTTTTTTACGTGAAAGGGGGATTGACACTTCTGATTATGTTGGAGCCTGGGAACGTGAAACAGGGATGATCGTTGCACTTGGAGATCAAAAGAGCGTTCTTGGTTATTTTATCCTTGCCGATCGGGTGCAGCCTGGGGCAAAAGACGCGATCCAACGACTCCATCGCTTGGGAGTTATTGTGCATCTTTTGAGTGGAGATCGACGGGTGATTGCTGAGAAGGTCGCCCGTGAGTTAGGCATCGATCAAGTTTCTGCTGAAGTCCTTCCGGAAGACAAAGCGAATGAAGTGGCGCGTTTAAAACGGCTAGGGAAGGTAGCTGCTATGGTTGGCGATGGGATCAACGATGCCCCCGCGTTAGCTGCTGCCGATATTGGGTTTGCCATTGGCAGTGGGACTGACGTTGCGCTGGAATCGGCTTCTGTGATCTTGATAAGATCCGATCTCCATGGAGTGATCGATACCATTCAACTTGCACGGCGCACATTTACTAAAATCAGACAGAATTTAATCTTTGCTTTTGGATATAATATCCTCGGTATTCCTTTGGCCGCTTTCGGTTTTTTAAGTCCATTAATTGCTGGAATTGCCATGGCACTTAGTTCCATTTCAGTTGTAATCAATGCGCTCTTGTTGCAAGGGAAAAAGAATGAAAATTGAACGGTATTTTCAGTTGTCCACAAGTCGCAGTGAGACGATTTTGCATTTAGCCGCTATGAGAAATGATGTTGAGCTGGCTCAAAAGATTGCGTGAAAAATGTTAAGCCACCCTGATCGGGATAAGAGTTTGAATTTTTTGAATCGCAAATCACAGGATGGGCTGACGGCGTTTGATCTTATTAACAGATCGGACAAAGTCAAATCAGAATTGATACATGAGTGCTTAAGCGCTCTTTGCACGGAACTATCCCGTCCGCTTACCGCTCGTGTTGAAACGCCTCTTATTTTTGCTCTTTTGAAACGAAAAAGATACGGTGCCATTTCGGTGATTTGTCGCACGTGCAATCCGAATCCGGGGCTTTGAATCAGTCCCTTAGGGCGCTTTTGAACCAGAAGTGCTATATACGCTCGTTGATGCAGCAGCGGAATTTGGTTATTTTGAAATTGTTCAACATTTACTGGATCATCAAGTTTCCCCTTTTTGAATAATCCTTTCCTTTCTATACTTGTCGTTTAAGAAATTAGAGGAGGGTGCTATGTCTGGACAGGGTCGGTTGCCGATCGGTAGGATCGCGCTTGCAAAGACGTTTGCTGTAGATTGGGTTGCGCAGAATAGTAAGACTGTCCTCTATGCACTTGCGACGCTCATCGTCTTGCTTTTTTGTCTCTATCAGCTCTCTGGTAAGATCTTCTCTCAAAAAAGATCTGATTTTATAGAAGCTCAAGCCTCTTACGCAGCTTGGGTTTCGGCTGTGGCTTCCGACGCAGATCTATTTAAACAACTCGAAAAACCTCTCAAACGCCACCCTGAGCTTCAGGCTAAATTTGGTTCCTTGATCGCCCAGCACTGTTTGGGGCTTGAAGAGCATAAAACGGGGCTGAAGTATGCAGCAGCGTCCCTCAAACGCACCCAAAAATTGAGCCTGCCTTATTACACCCAGTTTTCAAAAAACTCGCTTAACATCGTCAATGGCAAATTTGCACAAGCGCTCGGCTCAGCGAAAGAGCTCAAGGCACAGATGGAGAGCGACTCTGCGTTTTGGGATAGCCGGGATAAAATGGTTCGTTCAGGCCATCTTCTTTATGCCTACAATTTGTTGCGCATCGCCTCACTAGAGAGGGAAACCGGATCGAAGGAAGGAGAACTTGCGGCATGGAATGAATTGCTCAAAAATGCCGGATGGGGTGGAAGCGCGCCTGTTTCTTCTAAAACCTATGATCCAGAGGCCTACCAGGCTCTTGGTCGAACGTTTCAAGACGGGGAAATTTCGCTAGTTGAATTTGTCCGAGAGCGGCAAAGAGAGCTGCAGGCTGGTTGAGTGCATTCCCAAGCATCTGGCCGGATGCTAGGGAATATCAATTTTACTTCGAGTAGGTCTTCCCAGCAATCGCAATGTCTTTCCCGCCATGCAAGCCGAGGAGCAGAAAGATCAAAGGGCTTAAGAAGATCGAAACCACGAGCAGCACAATGCCTAGAACGAGTTGGGTAGTCATTTCTTGTTTGAAGATAAAACTAAGGACGTTCTTGCAGAGCTTTTCGACTTGAGAAGTTAATAGGACGCCGATGATTCCGCCAATGGTCGCTGAGCCCATCATCCATATCGCATTATAGATCACGGAGCCGAAGATGCATCCGAGTAATAAGGCTAAGCAGATAAATACTTCAAAGCGATGTTTTTTTGCGAAATTCTCAATTTCTTTCACTGAGACGCCCTCTTTTGATTTTTTCTCGTCCATAGTTTACCTATGTTTTAGTATAGCTCTTCTTAAATCCTAATATAAATAATAAATTAATTTTTAGCAAGCGCATTTGTTTCGCAGGAAATTTGTTTTGGTATATATCGTAACTATGATCTATACTGCGTCTCTCTTGAAATAGGAACTCGCGCTCTGTGGAAATTGTTGCTCGTTCAAAGCTGAAGATCGACCGTCTATTGAAATTAGCCTGTATCGCCGCCGGAGTGGGAGTTCTTGTGTTTTTCCTCTTCTGGCTCTTATTTCTTTTGCTGTATCCGTGGGAGCCGAAGGAGATTTACGATCCCATCAATACGCGTAATACCACCCAATCCACTTCCCTGTTTTCATATGAGGCGATCGGCTCGGGAGCCTTAGCGCTTAACCCTCAGCAGACGTATGGATGGGTTACTGAGATCGCGAGGGAGCTCCTTGTGATCGCTCATAATAGTAGGCCCGATGTCCTGCAGAGAGAAAGTCATCTTCTCGTTGCCCTAAAGCATAGCAAGGAACAGAAACATATCCTCAATGGGAAAACCCTTTATCTCGATGAAGGGCAACAAGACCGCTCCCTCAAATTTTCTGAGGGCCCTCAATCTCTGTGGATTAAGCCGATTCTTCTCGATAATGGAGGAGTTTTGGTTGAGGTTGGACGAAAATTAGGTGCTTTAGACGCCCCTCATAGTGAAGAGAAGGGGCAATTTGTCGTTCAAACCAACCAGACGCCGGGGAAGTCATCCTCAAATTTTCAGCAACCTTTTGCAAAGGCTTTAAAAGATGCGAGGGTCTGGGGAATCGATCAGCTTATCCAGAAGTATGGGGGACGGGAATATGCTGGATGGAAAGAGAAATACAAACTTGACTTCTCTCATGAGGGCAATCCGTATGCCTGTTTTGTTTCCACAGGGGATCAGCTTGTTTGGGACAAGCAACGTTGGAGGGTTGTCGGGCCTGATGAGGTCACGATGGGCCGTCCTTTAGCTCTTGTTAAATCGGTCTCCTCAAAAGGATTGGACATAGGCGCTTGGGATGAGAGCGGGTTTTCTTCCATTCTTCTCACCCTCTCTCTTGAACATGCTCCTAAATTTAATGGAAGGGTGGAGGGGATGCCATCCGCACTTCGGTTGCGGACTGCCACTCAGGTCAGTTGCTTGCTTGGTAAAAAGCGCCTTATTTTGCGCCAAGGAGACTGGATTCTCAAGACCTCTACTGGGTGGAGGGCCCTTCGCCATTCCCAGGATATCGAGCAGTGTCTCAACCACCAACTCCGAGGAGAGCTCTTCATTGTTGACGCTCTTGAGAAAGAACAGGGTAGATGGGTCTTGAAGATCGACGCATTTGATGAGATGAGGACTCAGATCCAATCTTTGAGAATCCCTATTGAGGCTGAGAAAAAAACTGCGAAGAGTGGGAAAAAACGGAAACTTCCCTTTGCCACAAAGTCGGCTCTTCCACTATGGTTTTCACATCAAATAGAGAGGAATGGATGAGAAGGGGGATCATAATTGCTTCCGCACTTTCACTTGTGCTCCCATCCGCCTTTTCTCAAACCATTGCGGATAAGATGGCCTCCAGCACAGTGCGGCAAAGTGGGGGGGAGCTGAGCATGGACGCTCTGCTTCAAGAGGTAAATAACAATTTAGTTTCCCTGCGCACCGATCTTGATGAATCCTACAGACAAGTGGAGCACCTCAACGCCATTGGAGCGAAAGAGTCAGAGTATTTCGAGCTTCTGCAACATGTAAATCAGATTAAGAGCCAGATGCTTCAGCTGGAAAATCGATGGCGCACAGCGTCTGTCGATGATTCTAAGCGGGGCGAAGAGGGGTATGCCCTGTGGGATCAGGAGGAGACGACTTTGGCTCATCTGGTCATGGAGTTCGGTGCCCTTGACTATCTTTATGTAATCCCTCCTGAGCTGATGTCAACAAAGCTCAATATGCATTCCAATATTCCGATCCCTCGGGAATCCTGGACAGATGTTTTGGAAATTATCCTGGCACATAACGGAATTGGGGTTAAGCACGTCAATACCTATGCGCGCCAGCTCTTTCTTCTCAAGCAAGACCCCTCTGCAGTGCGGCATATTGCCTCTTGCCCTCAAGACCTTGCCTGGGTAGCTGACCATACGCGTCTGTTTTATGTGTTCACCCCTCCAGTAGAGCAAGTCAAGAGCACATTTCAATTTTTTGAGCGTTTTGCAGATGCCAAACAGACGTTTATTTATCAAGTCGGCCCAAAAATTGCGATTGTTTCCTCTAAAGAAGAGGTTCAAAAGCTCCTGGATCTGTATTCCTCGATCTGGAGCGATGGAAAGGGAAAGGTGTCCCGGGTCGTTTCGATCACCAAGATGGCTGTTAAGGAAATGGAAAAAATCCTCCATTCTTTTTTTGGCGAAGCCATTGAAAAAGGGCGCCCTCCTTTTGGAAAAACCGATCAAGAGGGGCTCAATATTTTCTCTTTAGGCCATGGCAATTCCTTAATCCTCATTGGGCAGGAAGAAGTGGTTGCACGGGCGGAAAAAATCGTCAAAGATACGGAAGAACAGCTCCAAGATCCAGCGGAAATGACGGTTAATCTCTATCAGTGTCGCCACAGCAACCCTGAAGACCTCGCCAAGGTGTTGGAAAAGGTCTATAATTCGCTCATTTTTGCCTCTACGGACACGGGCAAGGAAAATATTGATGTGAATTTTCAGTCCCAAAACGGTCAATTTAAGACCCCTGATGGATATGCCCCCGCGCCTCCCCTTGTCGTCTCACCAACTCCCTTGCGTCCGGCAACGAATGCAAACCTCGAAGCGGACATTAGCAAAAATAACGATCATTTTATTCCCGACCCTAAAACGGGGAATTTGCTGATGGTGATTCGTCGAGATGTGTTGGGAAAGGTCAAGGAACTCTTGCGCAAGCTTGATGTTCCCAAAAAAATGGTTCAAATTGAGGTGCTTCTTTTTGAAAAGCGATATAACAATCAGAATAGTTATGGGCTGAATCTTTTGAAGTTGGGAACTCAAAATCGGATCCAATACGAAGACATCCACGCCCCCCATGGCAATGGCGGGGTGCTCCAGTTTCTTTTGCACGGTGGAAGCTCGAAACATTTTCCCGCCTACGATCTGGCTTATAGCTTCTTAATGACCCAAGAGGATATTCAACTCAACGCAGCCCCTTCGGTAATTACAGTAAATCAGACCCCTTGCATGATTTCAATTGTTGAAGAGATTTCAATTAATAATGGAGCTGCCCCGATTGATACAAATAAAGGGGTTGCTTTTGAAAAATCCTTTACTCGTTCTCAATTCGGGATCACCCTCAAAATCACACCAACAGTTAACCTGCCTGATGACAATGAGCCTGAGCCTGGCATTAAAGGATTTGTGACTCTTCAAACGGATGTGACGTTTGATACTCCGCATAAAGAAAAAGAGGATGATCGTCCATTGATCCATCGTCGTCAGATCCAAAATGAAGTGCGTGTGGTCGATGGGGAAACGATCATTCTCGGCGGTTTGCGCCGCAAGCGCTCGAGCGATAAAGAGCAGAAGGTTCCTTTCTTAGGAGAGATTCCAGGTGTCGGCAAGTTATTTGGCAGCACTCAGCTGACGAATGATAGCACAGAGATGTTCATTTTCATTACCCCTACGATTATTCTCGATCCGGAAGAAGAGCTTATCCAGGTCCGCACTGAAGAATTGAAAAAAAGACCTGGCGACATCCCTGAGTATTTACAAAAGCTTGTCGAGGCGCGGAAAAAAGAGCGCAATCGATTCTTTGTCCAAAGCATGGAGATGTTTTTCGGTGGAAATCACTAAATTCGACGAAATCACCGCTGAAAGTGCAGAGTCATTGGGATTCCCTTTTTATGATGACCTTTCCTCTTTTCCTTATGTTCAGGAAAAGGTGCATCTTCTTCCCTATGCCTTTGCAAAAGCCCATCAGATCGTTGCTTTAGATCTTCAAGAGAATAAATTACTGATCGCCCATTCGCGCCCTTTTGATTTAGAGCTGATAGAAGAGGTGCGCTGTTTAACTCATCTTGAGCTTATTGAAGTTCTCGCAAGCAGATCCGCCCTTGAAGAGGCGATTGAAAAGTGCTATCACCAAAAAGAGAATGTCGCCTCTGAGCTGATTGCTTCCCTGTCTCAAGAAGGGACCTCTTCTAGCGAGGAGGAAGAGGGGTATGATCTGCTGGCACAAGATGCAACCTCCCCCGTTGTCAGGATGCTCAATGTGATGCTTGCAGAGGCAATCCAGCAGGGAGCCTCTGACATCCATTTTGAACCAATGGAGCAGGGGATCGGAGTTCGATACCGGATTGATGGGGTGCTTCAAAAGAGGCATGCTCCCCCTAAAGACTATCAATCGCAGCTCATCACCCGGATCAAGGTGATGGCCCGTCTCGATATTGCAGAGCACCGCCTTCCCCAAGACGGGCGGATCAAGCTCAACATGGGAGGCAGGCAGATCGATTTTCGCGTCAGCACCGTCCCTGTTGCCTTTGGAGAGCGGATAGTGCTGCGGATCCTCGATAAGAGCAATGTGCTTCTTGGACTCAATAAGATCGGGATGCGCTCTTCGACACTCACTGCATTTCAAAAACTGATCCGTTTAAGTGAAGGGATCGTGCTCGTCACAGGCCCCACTGGCAGTGGAAAAACGACCACCCTCTATAGCGCTCTTTCCGAGGTTAATTCCTCTGAGACCAATATCATGACCATTGAGGATCCAGTTGAATTCAAACTCCAGGGGATGGCTCAGATCGGCGTCAACCCAAAAATCCATCTGACTTTCGCAACTGGTCTACGGCATATCCTCCGTCAAGACCCTGACGTCATTATGATAGGGGAAATCCGCGATAAGGAAACCGCTGAGATCGCCATTCAATCCTCATTGACAGGACATTTGGTGTTAAGCACTCTCCACACAAACGACGCCCCCTCTGCATTGACCCGCCTTGTCGATATGGGCATCGAACCCTATCTCCTCTCCTCCTCTGTTGTCGGTGTGATCGCCCAACGACTCGTTCGAACCCTCTGCCCCCACTGTACAACTTCATATGTCCCCTCCGATCAAGAACTCAAAGAACTCAACCTGTCCCGAGAAAGTCTTTTCGAGGGATCCCTCTACCGAGGGGAGGGATGTTCCCATTGTTTTGGATCAGGATATAAAGGACGACATGGAATTTACGAGCTCATGCCCCTTACCGGTAGCATTAAGCGCCAGTTGTTACAAAGCGCCGATGCGCTTGAGCTTCACCGCGTAGCCTCCCTCTCTGGCATGAGCACCTTGCGCCAAGAAGGCGCCTATTTAGCAAGTATTGGAAAAACTTCAACAAGCGAGGTCTTAAGAGTGACGCGCGGCTGTGAAGAGGGGTGAGGTAGATGGCGTTATTTCGTTACCGAGCGCTCAATGCTCAAGGCAAACAGTTTACAGGGGTGATCGATGCTGATTCACTCAGCAGCGCAAAAGAGCGGTTGCGCAAGACACAAGTGCTCGTAACTGAGCTGATCCCCTTAAAAAACAGCTCTCAGGAGATTGTCCTCTCTCCGCCGCTGCTCTTGAGTGTGACTCGTGAGATCGCCCAGCTGCTTCGCGCAGGGCTTCCCTTGTATGAAAGTTTAGTCACCATTGAAGAGAAGTATCGGCGGCATCAAGCGCATCCTCTATTGCTCGATCTGTGCGACCATCTCAAAGGGGGATCTTCCCTTTCGACAGCGCTTAAGCGCTATCCTAAGACATTTGATCGGATCTATCTTTCGATGGTGCACGTCTCTGAAGAGAGCGGCAACATGGCAACTATTTTTGAACAACTCTCACAACTCATCGAACGGCGGCAGAAGTTAAAAAAGCAGTTGTTTTCTGCCTTGGCCTATCCCGCTTTCCTCGGCGCATTTTGTAGCCTGATTGTCTGCGGTTTGATCTTTTTCATTATTCCCACCATGGCAGAGCTTTTTGAAGGGCGTTCATTGCACCCCTTAACAGAGACGGTGCTAAGCATTAGTAAATGGGCTAACGCCCATGTCACGATGCTTGTGACGTTTGTGCTCTCGGTCCCGTTCATTCTTTTTTTTCTGCTGCGCTCACAAAAAGTCCGCCTTGCAATTCAGCAAACCTGTTTAAAAGTTCCTTTCTTAAAATCCCTGATTCTCCATACAAGCCTTGTCCGATTTTGTAGAGCGACTGCCATGTTGTTAACCGGAGGAGTTCCCCTGCTTGAAGCATTGAGACTCTCTCAAAATGTGCTTAAAAACTTGATGCTGGAATCAGCAGTTGCTCGAGCGGAACAGATGATCATCGAAGGAAAGCCCTTGAGCGCCGCATTGTCCAAAGACCCTGTGATCCCCATGCTCGTTACGCGGATGGTTGCAACAGCTGAAGAGACCGGAAACATGGGAGATGCGTTTTTAAGTCTCGCTGGGATTTATGAAGAGGAAGTTGAGAAACACATCGCTCATCTTAACACCTTTTTACAGCCTGTTTTATTGATTATATTAGGAGCTATTGTCGGAATGGTGATTTTATCCATTTTATTGCCGCTTACCGATGTGAGCTCATTCACACAAACCGGATTTTAACAGCATGGGAGGAATTGATGTCTCGTCTTAAGAAAAGATATGCCCTCACTCTTTTAGAGATCATGATCGTGATTTTCTTGATCGGGTTGATTGGAAGCGTGATTGGTTACAATATGAAAGGAAGCTTGGAAGAGGGGAAAGCCTTTAAAACAGAAAAGGCAATTGAGCAGATCCACGACGTCTTAATGTTGGAAGTTGCGAAGGGGGCATCGATCGATGAGGTCGCAGCAGATCCAGAGGGATATCTCGCTCATTCGAACTTAGTCAATCACCCTGATAAATTAATTTTAGATGGATGGGGAGTTAAATTTGAAGTGAAGCCCGACCAGCATAAACATGATTTGGTGGTGAAGTCTGATCAATATGATAAATATTTAGACCGACGTAAAGGGAAAGTTAATAAGAAAACTGGCTCCCCATGAAACACGCCTTCACCCTGCTGGAGATCGTCATCTGTATGGCGATCCTCAGTCTGATTGGAACGGCAGTGGGCTTGCAGATTCACAGCATGATTACCTCCCATCGTCTCTCAAGCGGTGCAGATAGACTCTGCATCGCTTTGCAAGAGGCCCAACTTCTTGCAATCACACATCAAACGGATTTTACCGTGCATCTATTTAAAGAGAGAGGAGAGTATTGGTATCAGGTCCAGACCTTTGAGCCTATCAAAGCCGTCGATCAGCAGCCAAAGCCTCTGCCAGGGGTTACCTCTCTTACCGATCAAGGGACCAAAAAAGAGGAGATTCAGCTGGCGATTTATGCAACAGGGAGGATCGAGCCTTCCCATGTCATTGGCCTGCATCCTGCTGCCACAAAAAAAGCAAGCGCCCCTCTTTGGATCGATCTGCAAACGCCGATCCAAATTAAACTCTCCTCAAAAAAACCTTCCCACCTCACCCCCAAGATCCCAGCCCTTCCCAAAGAAAGAAACAGTTGATATCTTCCTTAACAAAAGGAGTCAAAGATGCAATTGACCAGCCCAGCATTCGAAGTTGGAGGGAAAATTCCCTCTGAATATACCTGCGATGGAAGAAACATCAATCCAGAGCTTCAGATCTCCGGCGTTCCAAAAAACGCACAAGCCCTTGTGCTGATCATGGATGATCCCGATGTCCCCGACTATGTTCGAAAAGATAAGATGTGGGTGCATTGGATCGTGTTTAACATCCCCCCAACTCAAACCCAGATTGCTAAAGATTCCCAGCCCACAGGTATCCCTGGAATCAATACCGGTGGAGAATTGAAATACCAAGGCCCCTGTCCCCCAGATCGAGAACATCGCTATTTTTTTAAGTTGTATGCGCTCGACGCTCCGTTAAATCTTCCGCGGGGGGCGACGAAAGCTGAAATCGAACAGGCGATGAACAATCATATTGTTGCACGGACAGAGCTTATGGGAAAATATGAGCGAAGGAAATAAATTTTTTGAAAAGCGTTGACAAATAAATAATTTAATAATTAGGGTGACATTTAGATGCATTAACTAACTTTTTGGAGGAAAGGATGCAAAACGCAATGTGGTTGGCCGCCATTTTTGGGCCTTATCTCGTGATTCATGGTCTTTGGATGATTTTCTACCATGACAACATGTCAAAAATCTGGACATCACTTAAAAACACTCCAGCTATTTTCCATTTAAACGCAGCGCTCTTGCTGTGGATTGGTTTAGCTGCAGTAAATACTTACAATGTTTGGGCAATGAATAGCACTATTTTTGTGACTCTGCTCGGGTGGTTGTTGATCTTAAGAGGAGTGACAGCTCTGTTCGTTCCGCAGTTCTATATCAAGTGCGCAATGAACACAAGCATGATGAAGTTATGGGGAATTTTAGGTCTTGTTTGGGGCTTGATCCTCAGCTGGCTCGCATTTAGCTCATAAGATGATCTTTTTTAAAGTCTCTCAATGGAAGGCGTGTGGCCTTCCGTTGAGAGGGTTTTTTATTTTTAGAATGGACTAATAGAGATTGTCTTCAAGCACCGTTATCTTTCTTAACAAATCCCTTTTATGTATGCCTCATTGAGTTTAGAGTCAAGTCCATTGTATTTTTATTTTGGGTATGGCAAGAAACGGTTCGTTACTTTTGCACAGATAGTTTTGATTCGATCTATATAAGCAGTGCTAACTGTAGAAAAGTCATATTCTACAGGGCTGTGCCATGCTTCATTAGCAATGGAGCGGAGACGATCTTTTTGCTCATCGGAAAGTAGCTCAAAATAACCACCGTCCTTCTTATCTAACTGCCCCAAGACTCCAGTTAGGAAGGCGTATTTGCGTCCATCGGCACTGATGTCAGCCAAGAGTTTTTCCTTTTCGGCCTTCAACCTGTCTATTGTTTCAATGGTTTTTCCGAAGGAATCTCCATCTATTTCGCGCTGTATAGCACTTACTTTGTTCGAGCGGGACTCGTAAGGATTTGGTCGGTTCGAGCCTAAACGCTCAGATCTTATAGGGTTAAAATGAAAATCAAGAAAACGTTCTAATGATTTTGTGTCTAAAACGGTTAAAAACCCGGTTGTGGTCTGGGCTGTGGTCTTGATGCATTCTAAAACAACTAATGCTCCCGTCAGCCCATTTGGGTTGTTCATTATGTCTTCGTTTAAAGCGTTGAATAAGGCACGGTAAATTTGGCTTGTACGGTTTTCAAGTGATGACCCCGATGATGATACTGCCATAGAGGATGATGCTACGGGCGATGATACTGCCATAGAGGATGATGCTACAGACGATGATGATGCTGCCATAAATTCTCCTTAGAGTTAAAGTTTTTGTAACAGTTCAGATGCCCCTTGGGGGGATTTGGACCAGTACATTTTTTTAAGAAACTAACTATTTGAGTTTGATTTAAATCCTAATTTTACAATACAGGTTGTGTTTTTTGCAAATTAAAAAAATCGAATTGTTTGTTAATTAATATATTTATCTGTGGATCTAGTTTAATGCTTTAATAATTAAGGTGATGTGATAGTAAGCGGTTTTTTTAATTTGCTTGAATTACTCTTCCGTTTCAAAGACACCCTAAAGGACTGAATTCAAATCCGGGGCTTTTAATTCAGTCCTTTAGGGTGTCTTTGAAACGGAAGAGGTGTATAAGGATCAGTCTTGTCGGAAAGGCTCCCCTTCAGTATGCTGGGGTCATAAAATTTTTTGCACAGGAGAGCCCCTATGAATCTGAAGCTAGTGTCGATTTCCCTACTGTTAGGGTTCGCAGCGCTGAATGCAGCGCCAGAGCCGGTAAAACCTGTGGTGGAAGTCTTAAGGCCCCGTCAGCCCCATTGGCGCCCTAAAATTGTTGAGGCCTTTGCCAATGGTAATCCTCAGCGGGTGCTCTTTTATGAGCAGATTTTGGATGCCAATGAAACTCCTGTAAAGCAAGTGATCTTTTTCGAAGATGGGAAGATCCACAATGAAACGGATCTGATCGTGATTACAGATACTGATCCTGGCTACGAAGAGTGGAAATCGACCATTGTTCCTCATGGCGTTAACATCACCTTCTTTCCATCCGGCCAAGCTGAAAAAATTGCTTTTTATGATCGTGGACAATTGCACGGCGAGATGAAGGTCTTTTATGAAAAAGGGCAAGTTCATGGCACGTGCGGATTTAATCATGGACAGCGACACGGAACGATGCTCTCTTACTATGAAGATGGAACCGTGTCTGAAGAAGTGGCCTTTGATCAAGGAAAGATGATCGGAGATCTTGTGCGCTACTATCCCAAAGGGGGAAGAGCTGTGC
>CAYWSY010000041.1:0-16511 GCA_964461105.1 uncultured bacterium | reverse complement strand
ATCGCCGAAGGACGATTGAATTAAAGTTGGGTAGCGAGATTTGTCCAAACTCGAGCGCTGTGTCCATGGACACAGCTAACTTTACGATCGCCCAACCGCGGGATCTTTCGCGCCGCCCAAAATCAAACTTTCGAGTTCACTTGGGTATATCCCAGTCATAGCAGTACTGAGACTCAAAATGGTCGGGATCTTCTACTTGAATGGTCATGTGCTCAATTCCATGGTTATCTTTCAGGATGCGATGAGCCTCGGATAGGGCGCTGTGGGTATTTTCTGCAACGAGGTGCGCACTTAGAGAGATTTTTTTCATTGAGACGGCCCAAATATGCAGATCGTGCACTTCTTTGACTCCTTGAATGCTGAGCAGGTCCTTCTCAACTGCAATGGGATCGATTCCAGCGGGAGTCGATTCCATTAAGATGGAGATTGTTTCTGAAATGATTTTTCCTGAACCATAGACAATTGCCAAGCTGAAGACAATGGTAATGATCGGGTCGATCAGGTACCAGCCGGTTAACCAAAGGATGATACCGCTTAAGATAACCCCAACACTGCCCAAGAGATCACCGAGAACGTGAAGATATGCAGCTCTGACATTGATGCTCTCTGATTGTCCTGCGTGAAGGACTTTCATCATCATGAGATTGGCAAGCAATCCAATTGATGCGATGATAAAGACAATCGGGCCTTGTACTGGTTGAGGGGTGATTAAGCGAAGAATTGCTTCATACACAAGTACGCCGCAGAGGGCCCAGAGTGAAAGGGCACTTGCAAGGGCGCCTAAAATTTCAGCTCGGTGGTATCCGTAACTTTTTTCTGGGGTTCTTGGCAGGTGAGCGATCTTGAGCACAATTAAGCTCAATCCAAGGGCTCCGACATCGGTAAACATGTGGAGCGCATCGCTGATTAGCGCCAAGCTGTTTGCAATCCAACCGCCGATCACTTCAATGATCATAAACAAAAAGGCGAGCACCATCGCAAGATAGAGCGCTTTGCTATGTTTGGGAGCTGTATGAGAGCAGGAGCCTGAATGATGATGAGCCATACTTTATTATTTATCTGCTTGCATTTCTCAGGTCAAGAAATAATAATTAGACATAAAGGAGATGCAATGGGAGTTTCTCGTCAGGTGTCTGTTTTGTATCTCTGCCTGTGTTCCGCATTGGCTGTTGTTCACACGCCGTCTCTATACGCTGAGGCAACTATCACGCCTCGTGAAGAACTTGATCACATCAATCGTGAGTTAAAGCAGCTCCATGATCTAAAAAATAAATATAAAGCTGCTGCAACGCGCCATCAGGATGATGGAATGCGCTGGCAGTTTATGGAAGATTATAAACAGGAAGCTAAACGGGCATTTCAGCAAGCAGATTTAGAATTTGAAATGGTGCAACAGATTCAAGTGAGAATTGAGTATCTTGAGCAACAAAAAGCGGAGCTCTTAAAAAAATATCCAGACTTGTCTGATAAGGGAACGGTATGAACACTCCAGCTTTGCCCCATCATTTGTATAGAGACTCGCTCACATTGTTAACCGATCTCTATGAGCTTACAATGGCATATGGATATTGGAAGCGAAAAATGGCAGAGCGCGAAGCGGTATTTCATTTAAATTTTCGTAAAAAACCGTTCAATGGGGGATTTGCTGTTGCAGCAGGTTTAGAAACCGCTTTGGACTTTCTCGATCATTTCAAGTATTCTTCTTCAGATCTCGCATATCTTGAAGGGTTAAAAGCAGAGAATGGATCTTGCCTATTCGAGCCTGCATTTTTAGATTATTTAAGCACCTTTTCTCTTAACGTTTCCATCGATGCGGTTCCTGAGGGGACTGTTGTGTTCCCCTATGAGCCCATTGTACGTGTGCAAGGTCCCATCCTCCACGCACAATTGCTCGAGAGTCCTCTTCTTAATATTATTAATTTCCAGACGTTAATTGCAACTAAAGCTGCGCGCATTTGCTACGCCGCAGGATCTGATCCCGTCGTCGAATTTGGAATGCGTAGAGCTCAAGGGATTGATGGCGCTCTTTCAGCTAGCAGAGCAGCGTTTATTGGGGGATGTGATTCTACATCGAGCGTGCTGGCAGGCAAGCTGTTTGGAATTCCCGTCAAAGGAACGCATGCACACAGTTGGATCATGGCATTTGATGAGGAAGAAACTTCCTTTGATGCTTGGGCAGAGGTAATGCCGCAGAATTGCATCTTTTTAGTGGATACATATCACACCCTTCAAGGTGTTGCAAAAGCGATTGTAACAGCAAAGCGGATGCGTGCCAAAGGGTGTGAGATGATCGGTATTAGAATTGATTCGGGGGATCTTGCTCATTTAAGTATTGAGGTCCGCAGACTTCTAGATGCAGAAGGGTTTCCTAATGCTCGCATTATGGCGAGTAACGAACTTGATGAATTGATCATCAATGATCTCAAGCATCAAGGAGCAAAAATCAATTTGTGGGGTGTCGGCACCAATTTGGTTACAGGTAAAGATCAGCCGGCGCTCGATGGAGTCTACAAACTCTCTGCAATCAAAAATGAGAAGGGGAAGTGGGAGTATAAGGTAAAAATTTCTGAGCAGATTGTTAAAGTTACCAATCCAGGCATTTTGCAAGTGCGCCGTTATTTTGATGAGAGGGGGAATTGCGCTGATGCAATTTACGACGTGCTGGACTCTCCTCAAGAACAAAGCCGTTTGATTGATCCTCTTGACCCAACGAATGTTCGCGTGGTGAATGGAGCTTTGAGCTTCCGGGATTTACTCATTCCGGTGATGCGCAATGGAAAGCGTGTTTATGCTTCTCCTCCTTTAGCGCAGATTCGGAAAAGTGCCCAGCTAGAGCTTGCCCAATTCCATCCTGCTGTGCGCCGTTTCCTCTATCCGCAGCCTTATTTTGTTGGGTTAGAGGAGAGGCTCTATGCAACGAAGCTGAATTTGATCAGTGCTCTTAAGAAGGGATGAGGGACCATGCGAGCGTTAGTCATTGTCGATATGCAGCATGATTTTATGCCTGGGGGTGCACTAGCAGTCCCTGGAGCAGATCAAATCATCTCTGTGATTAATCGATTGATCCCATCGTTTTCTCTTGTAGTTGCAACTCAAGATTGGCATCCGCTAGATCATGTTAGTTTTGCAGCCAATCATCCAGGAAGGCGTGTAGGGGAGCGGGTTGTAATTGGAGGGATCGAGCAAATTCTTTGGCCTGTGCATTGTGTGCGCGCTACGTATGGAGCAGAATTGGTTGAGGGCTTGCACAAAGAACAGATTAGCTTTTGCTTTTTTAAGGGGACGGATCAAGGGATTGATAGCTATAGCGCGTTTTATGACAATGCTCATCTTAAATCAACCGGATTGGGAGAATATCTTAAAACCCATGGAGTGGATGAAGTGGTGATCGTCGGTGTGGCAACGGATTACTGTGTTCTTTATTCTGTGATGGATGCTCTCAAACTGGGGTTTCGTGTAACGGTGCTTGCAGATGCCTGCCGGGGAATTGAGTTGAGATCAGGGGATATTAAGCGCGCTTATGAGCTTATGGCATCACAAGGCGCGCAGGTAATTGCACCTTCAGTGTGATAAGGCAAAAAATGTAACGTGATCGTCTGAAACAGGCAGACCTTGTTTCCGACAGCGTTTTTGATAATGTTCAAAAAAGGCAATCGCTTTTTCATGTTGATTATCAAAATAATTTGCAAGTGCACTTGATTTATAGACTGTTATTGGAATTTTACGCTTTTTTTTGCGTAAAGACTGAATGGTATCTTCAAAGATTGTTGCCGCAGTTGCATATTCTTTAGCTCTCAAGCAGGCGTGGGCTGTATCGATGCGCAGTTGGTTGAGATTGATAGTTGTCTTATTTTTTCGTTTCAGATCATGGTAAAACCCAAGGGCAGATTTAAAATGGTTTGCAGCTTGTATATAGTCATCAATTGCTAAACAGCATTTAGCAGCTGTGATGTGCCTTTCTGCAGTAGCCTCATCTGAAGGGGCGAGCTCATGGGCTAGAGAGCATCCAAAATGGTTTGAGGCTTCTCTGTATTGTTTAAGTGCCAGATAACACTGCGCTGCCCGCTCATGGTAGGTGAAGATTGGGTGGCCGATAAAAGTGTATCCAGGATTGCTAAGCACAGATTTAAACCCTTTTTCATAATGCTCCGCAGCTTGGGCATAGCGCTTATAAATCCAATACATGGTTCCAGCTGTAAAATGCATTTGAGGGTCTAGGGGTGAAGAGCCTTCAAGGTGAGCAATCCATCCGAGATTTGTTTTGGTTGTGCAGGCGTTAACAGGCAAGCTTGACTGGGTAAGGTCCTCGCTAGATGATGATAGGGACGAGGCCGCACGAAGATAAGGGGATGGGGGGCCCATTAATGAATTTGCGCTCATAATATCTCTATTTAATGTGGATGCTGTGTTTATATAATATATTATATTGATTTATTATATTAATTTCAATTTAACAATTAAATTGAAATTAATATAATAAAAATTAACTGTAAGTTATTTATTGTTAATTATTTCGATTTGAAGATGCTTCAATCAGAGCGATGAGCGCATCCTTCCCAACTCCGCAGACGCAGACTTTCTTCTGGCGGGAGGTTTCTCCTGAAGCGAGGGTCACGGCAGATTTGGGCAGATTCCATACACTGGCTAGAAAAGCCAACAGGGTGCGGTTTGCTTCCCCCTTTTCTGGAACAGCGTTAAGTTTTATTTTAAGAGCCTCATTTTCCCAGCCTACAATCTGGTTACGGGAGGATTTTAGGACAACTTTGATACTGATCAACAGCCCATCTTTGGTCTGCGTGATCTGATGTTGAGGAATTTCACTCATGTGCCCATGCGCTCTAAGAGATGGTCGCCAACGCGCAGCGCATTGGCAATAATAGTAAGCGTTGGGTTAACGGCAGACGCGGATGGAAAGAAGCTTCCGTCGACGACGTAGAGGTTATCAAGATCGTGGGCTTTGCAATTTAAATCAAGGACTGATGTCTCTGGATCGGTTCCAAATCTGCAGGTGCCATTTTGGTGGGCAACGCCTGCTAAGGGGATTTTTTTTGCCATGTATGCAGAAGCGTTAATCATGTGGTGCTTCATTCCAATTTGGTTGAGCATCTCTTTGAGTTTTTTTAAGAGACGATGATGACCTTCGAGATTATTTTCTGTATAGCTTAAATGGATTTTTCCATCTTTGCCGACAGTGACTCTGTTTTGAGGGTCGGGGAGATCTTCAGAGGTTAGCCAAAAATCAATTGAATGGTGTCCCATGATGTCTAAGGCAAAGTTTGGGGTAAAGGGAGGTGCATCGGCTTTAAACATCCACTTGTCTGCTTTGCCGAGCATTTGGATGTGGCCGAGCGGCAGGTCAGAGTCGGGGGCGTTATCGTAAAAATCGTTGATCGCAAGGGTCTTTTGGAATTGGGTGGGGTTTTTTTCCATCGTTAAGGCGACAACTGCGGAGTTGTTATGACACATGTAGTTTCTCCCAACAAGATCGGAGCTGTTTGCAAGGCCATGGGGATATTTATCGGAAGTGGATCTTAGGAGAAGAGCTGCAGAGTTAATAGCTCCACAAGAGACTACGATGATGTCCCCTTTGTAGATCTCCTTATGGCCATTGCGTTTCACGATGACCTGAGAGACTTCTCTTCCTGTTTCATTGGTGTCTAAACGCTCGACAAGACATCCTGTAAGTAGATGGACATTGGGATAGTTAAGAGCAGGTTCAATGCAGACGGTTTGTGCGTCGGCCTTTCCGTCGACCATACAGGGAAATCCATCGCAAGTGTTGCATTTGATACAAGGACTATGGGATCTGTTCGCTTCGTCAAGAATTAGTCCTAAAGGAAGGGGAAAAGGGTGGTAACCTGCGCGCTCTAAATCATCGGAGAGCTTTTGAATGTGCGGCTCGTGTTTGACAGGCGGATAGGGAAAGGGGGAAGTGTCGCTAGGTTCGGTAGGATCGATTCCCCGTTTGCCATGAACGTGATAGAGTTTCTCTGCTTTAAGGTAGTAGGGTTTGAATTCTTCATATGAAAGGGGCCAGGCAGGTGAAAGGCCTCCAAAGTGTTCGACAATGCCAAAATCTTTTTCTCTCATTCTTAACAGGGCAGCGCCGTAGAGTTTGGTATTGCCACCTACAAAATAATGAGTGCCGGGCTGGAATTTTTTTCCTTCTTTATCTAGCCACTCTTCAGCATTGTTATAGCGGCCTTTGTAGAAAAGGGACTCTGAACTCCAATTCTCTTTTTCCCTAGGGAGGTAATCTCCTCGCTCAAGGATAAGGATTTTTTTTCCAGAGGGAGCGAGGCTATGGGCGAGCGTTCCACCTCCTGCTCCCGATCCAATAATGATCACATCGTAATGGTGCTTTTCCATTGTTTTTTCAACCGTTAGAACTAAATCCTGGAAACAGAGTCATTCCTCCATCGACAAAGATGGTGGTGCCTGTAATGTAATCTGCATAATCGGACGCCAGCCACGCTGCACAATGACCGATATCTTCAGGTTCTCCGATTCGATTATAGGGAATGAGCGTCAGGAGTGATTGATAGGCTTGCGGCGTCTCCCAAGCAGATTTGTTGATCGGAGTACGAATCGCGCCAGGGCCAATGCTGTTAACACGAATTCGATAGGGAGCAACCTCTTGGGCGATCGATTCCATGAGCATGTGGATCCCTCCTTTGGAAGCTGCGTAGTTGACATGTCCTGCCCATGGGATCACTTGGTGTACGGAGCTCATGCAGATGATTTTTCCAGCTGCACAAGAGATCTCTTTTTTGACGCCGCGTCTTTTAAATTCTTTGACAGCTTCACGTGCGCAGAGAAATTGGCCCGTAAGGTTGATGCCGATCACCGTGTTCCAGTGCTCCAATGTCATCTGTTCCAATGGAGCATCTTTTTGAAGTCCTGCGTTATTGACGAGGATATCGATGGTTCCAAAGGTTTTTTTCATCGTTTCAAACATCTCAATGACTTGAGCCTCATTCGAGACATCGGCTTTGTGTGCGTAAGATTGAACCCCTTTTTTTTTGATCTCTGCAACGACGGCTTGAGCATTTTCTTCATGACTTACGTAGTTAACCACAACATCGGCGCCGGCATTGCCAAGAGCAATGGCAACTGCTTTTCCAATCCCTGAATTTGCACCTGTAACAAGAGCCTTTTGCCCTTTTAAAAATGGGATGCCTTCACGCGTTGGCATAACGACATTGGGCAATGTTTGTTGGGGTGTAGCCATATGATCCTAGTATTTAATTAAGGTGAGATTTCAAATGCATTTACCGTTTCGAGACGGGTTGCATTAAAAATCACTGTATCGTAGGTTGTGCGGTTAGAACCTAAATTTTTGCCGATCATCAGGACATCTCCGGTTTGCCACTGAACAAAATACCTTCGATCCACAGGGCGAATGCGATAGGGTGTTGGTGCGCTCGTTACGATCACACCATTAACAGGATTAATTGTCAGAAGAAGCAAAGGGGTTAGGCTGGGCATGGTTGAAAAAAAGCCGATTGCAGAAGTTCCTTGAGTTGCATTTTGGACGATAAATGATGGGTCAGAGACAGGGATTCCATTAACATCGGTGAGGACTGGGGGAAAAAGAGAAAGATTGGCTTGGCCGAGATAGAGAAGATCTCCCGGCATCCACTCAGAGGCGATATGTGCATACGCTCCGTTAATCGATAAGACAGAATTATCTGTCAGGAGAATCGATCCGCCAGTCACACTTGCAATCGTATAGGTCGGAATTGTGCTCGCATGAGCTGAGAGAGTTACCAAACAGCTCAAGGCATAAATGAAGGTTTTTTTCCACATCTTGATCATGTTCCAATTCCTTAGTTTAGAAGGAAAGTTTCAATTGAAATGTTCCGCCTTGAAGCATTAAGTTTCCATATCCTGCGTCTGCAATATAAAGGTTCTGGATTGCAGAGTTTTGATTGCGCCATGTTCCCCAAAAATATTGAACTTCATAAAGAGCGCTCAAATCTATGCGAAAGTGTTTCACGAAGCTAGATCCCCATGTAATTCCCACTTGAGCTTGAACTTGAGGGATGATCCGGTTTTGTCTGTAGTTGATCGCGATTTTACTTTGAGGAAATCCCATTGGATCATTGGGAACGTGGAATTTCACAAGATTATGTGCTTTTCCATAAAGGAACCCTGCTGCAAGGTTTCCGGTAATTCCAAAGCCCCATCCGAATGCAAAGCTCCCTTGAAGTCCTAATTTAGGACCTGCACCATACAGATTATTTGTTTGCTTAATTTTAGCATCAAAAAGGACTTGATTTGTTGTGTCTAAGAAATTGTTGTAATGAATCGATTGCAACTGATTAATCCATCCACCGATCACTCCGACGTAAGGACGGAGTTGATACTCTTTGTTAAAGCATAAGTGGTAGGCATAAATGAGTTCAATGAGGTCTAAGTCTAAATCCCAGTTGCTGTGAGCATTTCCAGCATCAACGCCACTTCCCCCAAGAGCAAGAGGGTTGTTGTTTTGACTTAACCCTAGAAGTTGAGTTCCAAAGATGATCGGTTTAGAAGTGGTTCCATGCATGTCGTGATGAAATCGAGTCCAATTGATCGAAAGATCACTTGGAGTGCTCACGATATCCACACCAGCTCCTACGCGAAATCCTGCGCTCCAATCTGAGCGTTGGTGATGCTCTTTATTTTTAGATCCAAAAGGTTCGCCCAGTTCGTCAGTGGAAAGACAGTAGGTCATTCCATTTTGATCGGGACGCCAATAGAGCAATTCACCATTTACAAAAGCTGCAGTGTGCGGTTCTTTGACATCGCAGGGCCCTTCGACGGCTGTAAGCGATTGTGTTGTTCCTGCAAGAGCGATCATCGTCAATGACTTAAGAGATTTCATGTCGTTTTGCCTCCATAAGAAAAATATGATCGTATTAAAAAATACAATACATGTCACATGGTTTTTGAGTATTTCGTTAAGTTGCTTTATGTTAGTGCTTTGAGGCTATTATTTGGTGGTTTATTTTACTTTACAAATAAATATAATTATTGTATAATTAAGTGCGAGAAATTGATTTTATAATAACAATTAAATATGGTGTTAATATGGCTCCTAGTTCAGTTGGTTTAGTTGGTGATTTACAAGGTTTTAGCATGATAGAAGACGAAACGACAGAGGCGGAATCAAGAATCAACGAAATAGGCATCCAGATTGCAAGAATTCAAGCCAAGGATCCTGCGGGGCCGTCGTTATTGACAACATTTCCGTTTAAAAATACGGCAGGGCAATTTCAAGGTAACGAAGCGGACTTTAGCATTGAAAATGGTTTATTGACACTTGCAGCAAATGAAGGAGAAACTGAAAGGTGCATTCAAAGTGTCGTTACCAGTAACAAACGTCTCATCATGATTCCTTTGGTGCTAACAACAAAACCAGTTGGCAAAGAGAATGAGAGTGGATGGTTCGAACATTTAAAGAATCATATCGTTGGGGTAGTTGTTGACAAAACGAATAAGACAATCGAGTATTATGATTCTCAAGGAAAAGTGTTAGCAGATGAAACGCGACGGTTGTTGTTAACAAGCGAGGTATACCCTCAAGAATTTCTTGTCCAGTTGCAGAGCGCTCTAGTTGCAGCAGAACCGGAAGTTAATCAGCCTCAAGGGGTAGAAGATTTTATATTTATTTCTTCAAAACCAGAATGGCCAATCATTTCAAACTCTGTGCGCCACCAAGGTTTTTTTGATCAAAAAACATGTGGGTACCGTGTTACCCGATTTTTCCAAGAACGGATTGTGCTTAACGATCAAGAAGCTCGACCCGGATCTTTATTCAGCTCTGAATCACTTCTATCAGGTAGAGGATATGAGCATCGAGCCTATATCGAAGAGAAGTATCACGAAGAAATCACTCGCTTGAAACCGCAGGAATAACCGGCCTCAAGCTCTTTAAGAGTCCTTTTTTATCGATCTTGGCTCTCCAGATCTCGTTATCTTGCCTGCCATAAAATAACCATAACAGATCCTCCTCATCTAAATATCCTGTGGGAAATACAACACGCATTGGTTTCCATGTCACGCAAGCAGGACCGTTGTAAAAATTCCTGCCCACAATGGGCTCTTGGCTTGCTGCTGTAATTGCAAAAGGTGGGGTTGCTTCGAAGGTGTAGGCCCCCATAAAGTAATGAGGCATGAGTTTTCCATTGGATTGCTGTGAGGCCATCTTCGTATGAGATTGGAAAAAGCTGAGGTACTGCCCATCGATTAATAGAGCTGGGGTGCCTCCGTGAATCGGTCCCCATTTCCAGCTAAAATTGCTCGGTGTCTTAGCAAACGTCAGGCACTTGCCCTCGCGAATCGGAAGCATGATGTGGTGCGGCTGAATGCTATAGGCAAGGAGAAGTTCATTCTGATAGATGAAAGGAACCCAATTTTTTTCCCATCTGGTTTTGCTTTCATTTTCAAATTCAGAGAGACATACAGGCTCTTCTGTGTAAAAATGAGTGCCATCGAAATGCACTTGCGCGATATACATTCTTCTTAAAAGCGGCGTGAATTTATCACTGAAGACCATCCATAATTGATCACCAATGGTCACAAGACGTGGGTCTTGAGGTTTTGAAGGAACGCCTGAATTACTGATGCGCAAGTCTAATAAAGAAGGGTCACCTGTCGGCTCTAAAGATTCATTTAAGAACACAAAGCCAATTTGATCGGGTAGGCGACTCAGCTGCCTGCGCGCACGGAAACACATTAAAATGGAATTGTTCCAGCGGACAACAGATGGATTATAAGCTTCCCTATGTCCTGGGATTTCGATTTGATGGGTTTCGAGAATAAAGTCGGAGTAATTAGCTTCCAGATCAACGGGCGGATTTTGCTCTGTTTTTGAACTTTTCTCATCATTTACAAATTTGATGAATTTTGAAATCCAATAGAGTTTACATAGCGTCTTGAGCAGACAAACTTTGCAAGGGCATTCTTCAATATGAAATTCATTTAAGTCTTCAAGAAGATGAAATTCACTTAAATCCTCGAGGAAATGAAATTCGCTGTGATCTTCTAAAAAGTGGAATTCTGAAAAGTCTTCAAAAAAGTGAAACTCAAAGAGGTCTTCAATCAGGTGAAACTCTGAAAGATCTTCAAATTGATGAAACTCAGTCAGATCCTCAAACCAATGGAATTCGAAGAGATCTTCAAATCGATGAAATTCACACAGGTCTTCCAATTCATGAAATTCACAGAGATCTTCTAACAAATGGAACTCGAAGAGATCCTCAAATAAATGAAATTCAGTAACATCTTCGAGTTGATGAAACTCAGTGAGGTCTTCCAAATGATGAGATTTTAAATGATCCTCAAGGAGAGTAAATTCCAGCAAGGTCTTGAGAATAAATGAGTCGGAGGACTGAATGGTGCGCTTTTCAGTCGCATGCCCTTTAAGTTGCATTAACAGAATTAGGAGCAAACAGACGAAGCGTAAAAACATAAGGCAAACTCAAAAGAGTGAATTTGCCAAGGGTAGCGGATGGAGATCAATTCTTACTAGGAAAAAACACGATTAACTTGTCATTGCAGTCAAGATGCGCCGTTTGCCAGTAAAAGGTGCTCTGCCATGCATCGCAAGGACATTGTCTAAAACAAGCAGATCTCCTTTTTGCCAGGGGAAATAGATCGATTGATCTTCTAAGACATCCATGATGTGATAGAGATCTTTGCGGGGAATCGGAGTTTGATCAGCAAAGCGCACGGAATGGAGTAGAGTGTGCTTACGGCAATAGAGAATTTTTGTGCCGATATAGTTTTTCCATCCTAAAAATTTAGGATTGAAATCAAAGTGGTGTGCCTGGTTAAACCAGACCATCTCTTGAGTTTTTGGATGAGCAATCACAGCTGGGCAGAGTTGATTGATTTCAATCCAATCGTTTGTGTTCCAATGATAGAGAATCTCATTTTCTCTGCATTTTCGTTCAACTTCCTGTTTATCTTCTGTTTCAAATACGTTAATCCAAGATTTGTGGCTTTTGTTGATCGCATTGAGAAGCTTACTCTTATAAGGATAACAAGAAGTATAATGAAGCCCTTTTTCTGCAAATCTTTGTTTCACATCAGGGTTGATTGCATGATAAATCCTCCGCGCATCTGCGATCATCGTCTCTCCTCGAGCAACTGGCGGGTGGTCGCAATAAAAATAGATATGACCCGGATAGTGTTTGACATAGGATAGTTCATTGTGCAAGGGAAGTTTCATCGATGGGGGAGCTTCTGTCGAGGTATAAACCCCTTCGATGATTTTATTTCGAGGACTATCGCCTCCGATGTAATTGATGAAGTTCCCTAAACCCAAGTGTTTAATTCCCGATTGGAAGTCGTGTTCATTGTGAAGTGGGAAGTTGCGAAATAGAATTCCGCCGTACGTTAACAATTGCTCTCTAAAATAGTCATTGTGTTGATGGAGGATGTTCGTAAAATCCTCAAAGGAAATATCTTTAGCTGTGGGTTCGACAACAAGAGGAAGATGTGTTTTATTTAGAAATGAAGTTGTGATGCCTTCCATGATTAAGTTCCCTTTGTATTTCCATTTAATGCTTTGCGAAGAGAGAGCAATTCCTTGATCCCAAGTGAATTGCGATAGAATAGAAGATAAGCGGGTCTTCGGTCTGGATTAAATTTTCCCCAGAACATATTGAGCCCGTCGAGTTTGCCAGCTTTTTTTGCTAAATTGAATAATTGGCGAGAAATCCAAGTGGTTGCTCTATTGAGTCCGACAATTTCTCCCAAGCGTTTAGCAGGAGCAAATCCCACCGTGCAAAAGGTGCATCCCTCTGCTCTTAATGCCCCAAGAGTTGAGATCACAAGAAATTCAGAGGTGCCGACGGGAGCATCGGACAGCGTCATGAGATGATTCATGAGCCACCCATTAGATGCTTGCAGTTGATTCAAAACAATGACGCCGACAATTTTGCCTCCTTGTTTTGCGTAGAACCACCGTTTGCCTATCCGATCTTGAAAGAGATGAATATTGGAGATATGGAATTGAGGGCCTTTTCTGCCCTGCAGCCATAACGTTCCTAGCGTTTCAATTTCTTGTTCTAAGAATAGATCGTTACCCGTGTATTCGTGAAAGGTGACCCCCTCTTTGCTTGCGCGTTTGACTTTTCTGCGGACAAGACTCCCATGTGTACCAGGTTGATGATAGGGGTCAATGAGTGGATTAAGGATCAGCTCTTCGCATAATTCAAGCATGAGACCACAAGAATGTTTAATAGCCCACTGTGCAAAGGGTTTGGATGCTGAAATGTAAATCACGTTAGAACATTTGCGTTCAATGTAAGTATGAAAGGCGTGGGTCAGTACGTTTAATTGTTCAGGAGCGCATGTGGGATCTCCAAAGACGATTGCGATCTTAGAGATGATGCGGTAGCTAACCACTCCGTTAACTTCAGGAATGCTAAAAAATTGCATTAATGGATCTAAGATTGCATCTGTCGTCGCGCCTGCAAAGCGCCGGACCAGTTCAGTAATTTTTTCGCGATCTTGAGTTGATGGATGATCTTTTTTAAGCGGGCACTCCAAGCAGGTTCCCTTATTTTTTGGCGTAAAAATTTTTTTATATTAAAGCCTCAAAATTTTTGCACTCTTTTTTATATCGGCATGTTGAAGTTGATGATAAATCTAAGCATCGATACGATCCTTGAGTATAAAGGAGTCTTCATATGTCTGAGCAAGAATGCCCATGTGGAAGCGGAAAATCGTATCAAGCTTGCTGTCAGCCGTTTCACTTGGGAGGCGTTCCTCAGACGGCTCAAGAGCTGATGCGCTCGCGGTATACGGCCTACGCGTTCAATCTCCCTGGTTACATCATTCAGACAACCCACCTTGCAAGTCCGCAATACTCTGACAATCAAGCGGAATGGACAGCTGAAATCTCATCTTTTTCCCAAACAACCCAGTTTAAAAAGCTTGAAGTGCTCAATGTCCAAGAGAGAGGGGATGTGGCTACGATCACATTTGTTGCCCATCTGATTCAAAACAACCAATCTGCAACATTTACTGAAAAAAGCTTTTTTGAAAGATTGAAAGGGAAGTGGTTCTATCGCGGCGGTGTCCTTGCGCAGGGGCATGTTCCCAACTTCATGACCACGCACGAGATGAAGCTTCTTCCGATTGCCTATTACGGAAATCCGATCTTAAGAGCTGTCGCTGATCCGATTGCAGAAATTACAGATGATGTGCGAATGTTGGTTCAAGAGATGATCGAGACCATGGATGTCTGTGATGGGATTGGACTTGCAGCGCCTCAAGTGCATCACTCCATTCGGTTATTCATCATTCGAGAGCCCATCGAGAATCAAAAAGGGGAGGTCGAGTGGGGGGATGTAAAGGTATTTATCAACCCTGTCGTCTCTGAGTTGAGCGAAGAGACGTGGATTGTATCAGAGGGGTGTCTTTCAATCCCTACGATTAGAGCTGATGTTGAGCGTTCCAAAGAAATTACAATCGAGTTTACCGATTTGGATGGACAACGGACGTGTAAGCGCTGTAAAGGCTGGGAAGCTCGGGTGATTTTGCATGAATATGACCACATTAACGGGGTGTTATTCATCGATCACCTTTCAAAGGAAGAGAGGGAGGCGATCGATCCGCTTTTGAAGCGAATTGATCGAAAGATTCATGACGGGACAGAATTGTGACTGCTCCCTCGCCTAAAGGCGAGGGCTTCTAGGGATTTCTCCCAGGCCATCCAATCCGAGGGCCAAAATATTTAGCGCAGCATTGAAATCCCTTGTCGTCTGATACCCACATTCAGAGCAATGATGCTTCCGCATAGAGAGCTCCTTCTTTTCTCGATGACCGCATCGATGGCAGTCTTGCGTGGTATAGGCAGGGTTCACCAATCCTAATTTCCTACCAGCTTCTGCCGCTTTGTAGGTAAGGAATTGAAGAAATTGATTCCAACTCGCGTCCGCAATGCTTTTTGCACAATATGACCTCTCTATCATTTTTTTAATGTTGAGATCTTCTACGCAAATATATTGGTACTGATCTACAATTTTTTTCGACTCTTTATGACAAAAGTCTTTTCTTTGATTGCTTATTCGTTCATGAATTTTTGCAACGACTTTCCCTTGTTTCCGGCGCTTAACGGTTCCTTTTTCCAACTTAGATAACTTTCTTTGAGCCTTTGAAAGAACCTTTTCTCCGCGCTTAAAAAACCGAGGATTTGCAATCTGCTTTTCGTTAGAGAGTGTTGCAAAATGTTCAAGTCCAACATCAATCCCAATTGCCTCCTGGTTAGGAGCTGAAGGTTCTTTATTCATTTCACAGGAAAATGTCACATTCCACTCACCAGAGGCATTTTTTCTTAATGTGCACGTTTTAATCTCTCCTCCGATTGGGCGATGCATCTTGACTCGCAACTTGCCAAGTTTAGATAGTTTGAGTTCATTACCAATCAAGGAAAAGCCACTTTGTGGGTAACAAAAACTCTGATATCGATGCATTCCGCGAAAACGGGGAAATCCAGGCTTTTCTCCTTTTTTGCATCTTCGAAAAAAGGCTTGAAATCCCTTATCCAATCGATCGACCACATTTTGTAAAACTTGCGAATGGATGTCATTGAGACTGGATCGTTCTATTTTTAACAAAGGCAACAGCATGCTCTGCTGATATTTAGAGATAGAAATATCGAGCTCTTCATAGGCAAGTTTACGTTGCTGAAGAAGCTCATTATACAACCATCGGCATTCATGAAGCTGCGAGTCCAGCGCTTTAGCCTGTTTTTTTGTCGGACAGAGTCTGAACTGAAATGATTTGCGCACGATCATGCCTCTATGGTATGCTTGGCCTATGAATCCGTCAACAGATTTAAGGAGAGGAAGAGCATGTGTTTTTCTTTTGCATGTTCATTTGGTCTTTGTCACTAAATACAGACGAAGAGTATTTACCAAATTGATCTTGGAAGAACTGAGATCAATATTTACTCACATCTGCTCAGATTTTGAAGCGGACTAGTTGAGTTTGAGGGAGAGCATGATCATGTTTACCTTCTTATTAACTATCCTCCTAAAGTCGCTATCTCAAAACTTGTGAACAGCTTAAAAGGCGTTTCTTCCAGACTCATTAGAAAAAAAAGATACCCAAGCATTCAACATGCTTTATGGGGAGATAGTCTTTGGTCTCCAAGTTATTTTGCTGGATCTTGCGGGGGAGCAACTATTGCTGTAATTCGGCAATATATCGAACAACAGCAATCCCCTAAAAATTAAAAGGCGTGATTCATCTCGGCCCTAAAGAGGGACTTGCAAAAATAAAGTGTCAAACTGATAATTTTCGCAATTTTTTCAATAGATTATCGAAAGCTCGCTGAAAATGCATGATGTATACTGTAATTAGCGAAAAATAAGTAAAATTAGATTATCTCTGAGCAGAACAAGATTAGCTGCGTTAAAAATATTTCTTTTTCTGAGACGTTATACTACTTTAGGGAGATATGATCGAAAGTTGTGGATGAAAGGTTAAAAGGAGCGTATCCTTAATGA
>CAYWSY010000040.1:0-16575 GCA_964461105.1 uncultured bacterium | reverse complement strand
AGGAGCAATGTGAGCGGGGCTTGTGTGTGTGTTAGTGTGAGGGGACATCAGCATTCCTCAAAATGGTAATTTTATTTTTTAGCTCTAAATCTTCTTCCGATTTGGATAGAAGGGATTCGGCAGCATCGAGCGCCAGCAACGCCTCTTTTCGATCGCCCAGGGAGAAATAACACTCAGCTGCATGGAAATGGGGGGAGGGATCTGTATCTTGCAACAAAGCAGTCAGCGCCCAAGCATGAAGAGATCCCTTATAGTCTTGGCTCATTTGGCGTGTAGAGGCAAGCCCTCTCCAGGAGCGCTCGCAGAAGGGGGAGTTGAGCACAAGGTGGGTAAAGAGTTGCAAAGCTCTTGAATAATCGCCTTGGTTATAGAGAGAATAAGCAGCGCTGTAGAGGGTTGTTTTTTCCTCAGGGGTTAGTGGCTTAGCATCGCTAGGACGTAGTCCTAATGCAGAGGCAATCTGAGCGCTGATTTCTTGTTTGGTCTCTGGCATGATCTTTTTTAAGTATGTCTGTTGTATTTTGCGATGATCCCATCGGAATGTCGGATCATGATTTCAAGTGTTTTTTGGGCGCAATCGGTATATTGGATCCGATCTTCGTAATCTTGGTTGATAAACATGGTTAATTTATTTACTTCAGTGACATGCATTTTAACCCGGCTATCGATCACTTGCAAAGTTGTTTGAATATCGCTATCTGTTTTCCAGATGTAATGTTCCCCATTTTCAAAGTTGACGTGGCCAAACAGATCGGGGGCAAACGAGCGGATGTGTTCAATTGTGCGTTTTACCTCTTCATCTTTGGAAAAATCGGCACCTTCGTCTCCCTTTTTTTTGTCACTTTCAGCGGTCTTTTTGGAGGCGAGGGTGAGCGCGGTGAGGAGTTGTTGCAAGGAGCGGTTCTGATCGTTGAGTTCAGCCAGAGAAATCAGCGATTCATTAATTTTTTTCTCTAATCGATCAGAGACCTTTTGTTGGAGTTCGACGAAAACCTTTGCCATGTTATAGCCATAGCGGTCTGTGTGAGAGGATACAGGGGCAGCAGAATGATCGCTTTGAGCTTTATAGTATGACATTGTTTTCCCTCCTTGTAAGCAAATCTTTATACGGGCGCGTATTGATCTTAGCAAGGGGATAGTTAGGAATCAATGGAAAAGATGTGCAAAAGATTCATTTAATTTAAGCATATTTTAAGAGAAAAGTAAGGCGACAATATATAGTGCTTCCGGTTCAAAGGAACCCTAAGGGAGTGATTCAATTCCGGGAGCTTTCAATTCAGTCCTTTGGAAGCACACTATGTTAGTGAAGGTTAACTAGCAGTTTTTCTAAACCCATATCTATGAGATCATCGAGGGTTTTACTGATTGATTTATGCATTTCTTTAGAGGCTTTTGCAATCTGGTAGTGCCGTCTACTTGAGGTTCTGTAAGCGATATTACCTTTAAAGAGTTCTTTTCTAATAGGCTCTGGGATCGGTTCTTTATTTTTAAGATATAGACGAATCGCGCCTTCAATGGCTTCTTTAATTTCTTTCATGCCTTGCTCTACTGTCTCTGCGTCTGTGCATACTCCTGGAAGCTCGTTAACACGGATAATGTAGTAGTGTTTCCCTTTGTGAGATTCTTGCTCAATATTAAACGACCAATTAAGATTGAGATAGTATTTAAGGTCTTTTTTAGTGGCCATGATCTCTCAATACCTTCCTTTAAATCAGATATTTGGTATGGCAATAGTTGGGGCCTGCGTTTAATAGAAATTGTTCGTAGATATCCACTTTTTCTAAAAATGTGGTGAGATCCACGGATCTCAAGTTGAAAATCTAACCGCAATAAAAGGCTCTCAGCTTCTTTATTAGGAGATATTCCTACCCTCCAAAATGCGCTGGATAACTTTTTGCCATTTGCTCATATCTCTGAGTGATATCAAAGTGATATCACTTTGTCAACGTGGAAGAAAAAATATAATACTGAGTTTTAGTAATTGCGTCGCCATTTGAGCGAGAACTTTCCTTCTTGCTCTTCTTGGGTTTCAGCTTGGAAGACGAATCCTTCTTTGAGTTCGACCTCGACGATCACTTGAGTGCTGGTTGCACTCTGTGAGAGCGTTACAAGTACCCCTTTTGTGAGGTATTTGCCAATTTGAAGGGCAATTTCATTTTGATCTGAAGGGACGATCGTCAGGCGATCGATCCCGAGGGTTTTGCGGATCGCTTCCATCACGCCGGGAGTGGCTCCTCCAGAGAGATCCATCAGCGTGGTGGCGAGTTGGATCGCCTCAGTTTGGGAGATATCGCTGATGTCTTTATTAAAGAGGATGCGCGAGAGGATTGCGCTTGTGGTCATATGGGGATTTGATTGGAAGGTGAGCTGAGGAGAGGTGAGTGGACCGTGGAGCTGAGCCATGATCTCAGCATCTTGTAAATTGAGTCTGCCACTGAGAGTCAGGTAGGCGCTCGCTGTGGGTTTATTGTGAAAAACGATTTGCCCTTCAGTTAGTTTAAAGATTTTTCCGGTAAAGAGATACTCGCCGTTCATTAACTCAAGTTTTCCATCTGCGGTGATGTTCAGGTTTGTTCCTGTGAGGTGCACCGAACCTTGCCATTCTGATAAGAGTCCTTTTCCTTCTACGTGGATTTGGTCTTCTGCGGAAAGCTCGAGATCAAGGTGGATGGGGAATGCAGTGGAGGAGATTACAATTGGGGCCGTGAGATGGGCGGGGCGATTGATGAAGGTAACGGGAAGGTTGGGAATTTCGTAAGGGAGTTGGTCGGGAATGTGGATCGTGGCCTTCGGAACGATGATGTTGCCTTGAACAAGGGCGGATTGTGTCGTGCCCGTCAGATACAAGGGCCCTGAGAGATGAGCGTTAATGAGATCAAAGCGGAGCGCATTTAAATTGTTAAGTTCAGCTGAGATCTCATAGGGGAAATGTTCTTTTGCACTGAGGCGGAGCTTTCCTTCAGCTGAAAGGGATCCCTGTTCATCGCGCGCCGTTAAGGAGGTGAGTTTAAGGACGTCTTTTTCTGCTTCGATGTGGGTGTTCATCTCTTTGAGAGAGGTCCCCGTGTAGTAGTTTTCATAGGAGCCATTTTGCCAATCGATCATCCCTTGCAGTGCGGGGGAGTGCAGCGTTTGAGACAGGATCAGACGAGAGGAGAGGAGGCCGGTAATATGATGGGAACCGATATTGATAAAGTCGAAGATCTCTTCGATTTTCCCCTCTGCAATTAATTCACTGTGAAGGGGGAGATTGGGATCTACAGCAATTGAAAGAGGGGAGACCACATGGGTGACGGGTAGCGTTCCTGAAACATCGAGAAATTGCCCTTCTTTAGAGGTGAGCAATGTATGAATTTGAAGGATGTGATGATCAAGATGGACTTGAATGGAGCCTTTAGTTTGGAGCGGTTCTTCTTTTCCTTGATAGAAAAGCCCTGTTTTTTCAAGCACAGCATTGAAAGAGCCTGTCATTTGATCGTGCGTCGCTTCTAAAGATCCCGATGCAGTTGTCGTCCCATCGATGACTACATTAGGATAGAGAAGGGAAAATGTGTTTAAAGGAAAATGGGTCATTTGTAAAGAAGCGATGGCTTTGTGCAGTGAGATGTTCGCAGAGATCTCGCAACTGCCCTCTCCAATGCTCCACGAACACGGGCTCAAAGAGAATTGTTCAGGACTATAGATGAAGGTGCAAGGTTGATGTAAATAGAATGGCTGGGAGGCAAGAGTGCCTTTAGTTTCGCTTAAGTAAAGGGAACAGTGTCCATCTTGCAGTTGAATGTTTCCTTGAGCTAAGAGTTGGAATGGATCTTGGAATTCGCCTGAGGTGGAAATTTGAAAGGTCCATTGTTTTTCATCAGGACCTGTTGCAAAAGTATTGAAGTGGAAGGTATCGATATGCAAATGGGGAAAGTGGATCGCTTCCAGATTCAATTCGATCGTTCCGTAAGGCTGTGCGGTCAGATTGTGAATGGTAGCTAATAAGGAGAGTCCTTTTGCTGTCACTTGGGAATAGTGAAGTTGATGGGAAAAAAGATGTAAGTGCGCTGCCTGTTCTTGATGATCTGAAGAGAAGGTACATTCAAATCCTAATGAACCTCCCAGGGGAAGCTTGGTGATGAGAGGTTGGAGGGCTTCAACCTTTTCTGCCCTGCCAAAGAGAGTGCCAGATACAAGATAGCTTGAGAGGTCAATTGCAAGCTCCCCGTGAAGGGCGGTTCCCTGTGAGGTTAATGAGATGTCGCTGCAGCGCAGGGGAGTTGTAGGAGTCCATTGAAGTGTGACGCTGCTTTGAAATGGGAAGGATGTATCAGCTGAGTTAAGAGCGAGGGATCCTTCCCACGTGTGATGTTCATAATCCCCTTGAAAGAATCCATTGATTTTTGGACCGGTAAGGGAAGCGATCTCGCCTTTAATACTGAAAGGCCCCTCTGGATTTAAGGTGATTTCTGCTATAGAGTTCCAGCTATTGGGCAGTTGAGAGAAGAATGTCGGCAGCATCAGTTCGTTCAAACGCCCTTTGAGTTTTCCTTTTAAAGGGAGTCCGGGAGCAATATCTTCCCAAATCAAAGCTTGCCAGGTATTCCATGGTCCAGAGAGAGTGATCTCACTCATCCATTCTTGAGCGAATCCATCGATCTCTTCAAGATGGATTTTGAGGCCAGCACTAATTTTATTGTTGACTTGGTTCCCATTTACAAAAAATTCCCCATAGACACGGGCGTTGTCAGGTTGAGCGATTTTCACATTGAATAAAAATTCCCGGTTATCTCGTCGCCATTTGCCGCGTGCATCGATACTAATTCTGATGATTTCATGTGAGGAGAGATTTTTCAAAGTGAGCTGTTCGATTGTGAGATGATTGATGGCAAGGTGCAATGCAGGTCTTAATGCATCAATGGAAGAGCGGATCTGTTCAATGAGCGCCTGTTGTGACCATTCTGTTGTCTTACTTGTGTTTTGAGGGGTGTATGAGACGATTGCTTCTTGAATGTTGACGTAATTAAGGATGATTTGCTTTCGAAAAAGTGGAATCACTTTTAAACGGAGTTTTGTATGGGATAAATGAAGGCAATCTCCTGCATTATTTTTAAGTGAGAGGTGATCGATCGTCCAAGTAAATGGGAGTTTTCCTTCAAGTCCGTCTAATTCAACACAGATCCCTTGAGTCTGCAGTTCGTTAATCAAGGTGGTGCGCACCGTTTCCTTTGCCCATTTGGTTTGCATGAGGGCAAACCCTAGGCAAACAATGGCAACAAGAGCAAGCGCGAGCTTGTAGACTAAGCGTACTATGAAAGAAATGAAATGTCCCATAACCCAACCTAATTAAAAAGTCTGACCAATGCTCACTAATATTTTATATACAGGATCGATCTCTTTTCGGCGATTTAATGGAAATGCTACATCGAGGCGAAAAGGCCCCATAAACGAATAGTAGCGCAATCCGATCCCTAAAGATTTAAACCATTTTCCGTGCCAAGTGGGGAATTGCGAAGTGTAGACATTGCCCATATCAAAGAAGGGAACAAGGCCGATGGAAGGGGTCACGCGGAATCGGGATTCTAATGTAAAATAAATGGCGGATCTCCCACCAATTGGTTTGTCATCCCGAAGCGGGCTTACTGTTTGGTAGCGATAGCCGCGTAAATTCTGTTCAGAGCCTCCTAAAAATCGCTTGGAAAGGGGCACATCGTGCAAGTGAGGGCTCCAAATCGTTCCAACGGTAAGTTGTTGGGCGATGACAACGCTGTGATCTCGGTTGAGCGGAAGATACGTGCTTTCAGAAGCTTGTTGGATAAGGTAATATTCATTCACATCGCCGATATTTACAGAAGGGGTTGTTGTGAATTCAATCGTAGCCCCCTTGGTCGGGTCGAGGAGGCTATTTGCTGTGCTCAAGCGCAAATAAAAGGGAGCCTCAATGAGCCAATAATTTCCATTTTGAGCGCTCGCGGTCACCATGAGCCGCTCTCCGGTAATGCCAATGGCAAATCGGATGTGTTTGCCCATCCTTCGCTCGAAGCGGTTGGTCAAGCTGTAAGAGCGCATCGAATAGGCGATCGGAAGCGCTTCATGCTCCGCTTGTCCTTGGACGATAAGATCCTGATCCACTCTGCGGAAATTAGGGTGAAAGTAAGTTGCTTTTCCAGTGTGACTAATGCGCGTGATATCGCCTTGGACACTCAGACGCCGTCCCATGCAGCCGACATTGCGATTTTCCCAGCCAAACGTGATCCCAGGACCAAACACCGTCTGATAGCTGACCCCGACATTGACACTTTTATGTTTTGTTTCCGTTACTTCGATCCGCATAGGAAGCTCACCCGATGCATTGAGAGATTCTTCATGCGTAATGTAAATTGAGCTAAATAATCCCGTTTCCATGAGCTCATTTTGAGTCTGTTCGACAAGCTCGCTGTTGTAGGATTCCCCTTGGCTCCAGTTTGTATGTTGTTCGAAGTAAAGAGGCTTTATTCGTGTGTTGCCAACAACCGCCATCGACCCAAAGGCAGCTTTTTGTCCAGTTTGAACACCAAGATGCACCCGAATGGTTTTGGTGTGTCCATCGGCAATGATCTCCCGCTCTTTGACCGATGCAAGGGGATAGCCGCATTGGGAGAGTTCATCGAGCAATTTTAACTCAGCGTCGATGATCTTAGCAGAGTGGGCAGGTTTTCCTAATGTCACATCGATTTGATTTAAGCTGATATGGCAGCAATGGGAATCTTCTTTGGGATCCTCGCAATAAAGGTGGATCTCAAATGCTTCTAGCGTGTAGAGCGGCCCAGGATCGATCATGACGATTACAAGAACGCGATTAAAGACCTCTTGGATCCGAATAGAGGCCTGCGCATCGTAATACCCATGTGCGTTGAGCACTTTGATGAGATCTGGAATGTCAGATTCTGCGCGATACCGAAGCGCGCTGAGCGAAGCGGGCAGCCGTTTTTTTAAAGAGGTGAGTCCAGAGACAGATTTAACAGCCTTTAAGGCGGTATCGTCATCAAGCCCTTGAAATTGCACAGAATAAGGAATCCCAGCCGCATCAAGCATGAGCGGGAACCAGATCATGAAAGCGGTCAAGAGGGTCAGTGTTTTGAAACGACGCAACATGAAGCAGATTTTATGTATTTTCGAATTGCTTGGATATCGAAATTCTTCTAAAGTCTTTAGAATGCTAAAAGAACGACCGTTGACACAAGCATTGTATCAGAAGAGCTGCGCTCGGATGCCTGGAGGGGTTAACTCTCCTGTACGTGCATTCACTAACCTTGAGATGACCCCTTTGATGGTTGCACGCGGCAAAGGAGATCTGATTTGGGATGTCGATGACCATGCCTACATTGATTTTTGCGGAGCTTGGGGCTCTTTGATTTTAGGTCATTGTGCGCCCTTTGTGATGCGCGCTGTCACAGAACAGCTGCAACAAGGCACCTCTTTTGGGATTGCAACTCCCTATGAGCACGCGCTTGCAGAGAAAATCATGAGCCATCTTCCCTCGATCGAAAAAATCCGCTTTGTTTCTTCAGGTACGGAAGCGGGGATGAGCGTCGTGCGTTTAGCGCGTGGATTTACTGGGCGCTCTTTGATTGTTAAGTTTAATGGCCATTATCATGGACATTGCGACAGCTTGCTCATCCAAGCTGGATCGGGAGTTTCATTGTTGCCACAGGCCTCGTCAGCAGGAGTGCCTGTAGAAGCCATTCAACACACCGTTTCACTTCCCTTTAATGATTTAGAGACATGTCGCAATTTTTTACGGGGAAATCGCGAGGTTGCAGCTGTCATTCTTGAGCCGATTGCGGGGAATATGGGCGTCGTTCCCGTTGATCCCGATTTTCTTTCGATGGTGCGCGAAGAGACTTCAAAGAGCGGTGCGCTTCTGATTTTTGATGAGGTGATCACAGGATTTCGCGTCGGTTTAACAAGCGCGCAAGGCCTTTATGGGGTGATCCCCGATTTAACCTGCCTTGCTAAAATCATTGGTGGTGGATTTCCCGTAGGGGCCTTTGGAGGCAAACAGGAGATCATGGATATGCTAGCTCCCCTTGGAAACGTCTATCAAGCAGGCACTTTATCCGGTAACCCTGTAGCAATGTGCGCTGGGGTGCATACGCTCCATTCATGTGAGCAACCTGGATTTTATGAAGCATTAGAAGCAAAAACCAGGGTATTGACCGATCCCATTGAAGCGTTCATTGCAGAGCGGGATGTAGAGGTAACATTGAATCGTGTGGGGTCGATGTTCACTCTCTTTTTCGGAGTGCGCGAGGTAAACCGAAAGGAAGATTTGCAAGCGCTTGATACACATAGATTCCGCGGGCTCTTTCAGGATCTATTTGAGCAAGGGATCTATATTCCACCCTCTGCTTATGAGGCTTGGTTTGTCTCAAGCAGCCACACTGAGGAACATCTCGTTCAAACAAGGGACGCGATCTTAAGTTTTTTAACAAAGATGTAATTTTGAGTAATTGGATCAGACTTAATGGAGTGGTCATTTGAGAAATGAATTAAAAAATTAAAATAACAGGATATTAGGATGGACAGGATGGAAAATAAAACAGAGCTGCCTCATTCTGATATTTCTGAGATTATTATAGGGTGTTGTTTTGAAATAATGAAAGAGCTTGGCGCTGGTTTTTTGGAAAATGTTTATAAAAATGCTCTTTTTATTGCAGTGAAGCAGAAAAAATTGAGAGTCTTAGCTGAGCAGCCATTTGATGTCGTGTTTAGAAACTGCAAGGTTGGGAAATATGTAGCCGACTTGATTGTTGAAAATGTGATTGTTGTAGAGCTTAAATGTTGCACAGCTCTATTACCAGAGCATAAATCTCAAGTTATAAACTATTTAAAAGCTTCAGGGATATCAGTTGGTTTATTGGTTAACTTCGGAAAACAAAAATTAGAATATAAACGGCTGTATCATCCCAGTAGAGCGGATGAGGCAGAGGAAGTAAGACAGGAGGTCCATACTCTTCTGGGCTTAGATGAATCATTCTGAATTGGATTTCCTATCCTGTCCATCCTAATATCCTGTTATTTTTTCTTAATCGAAAGATCACAAAATCTAACTTCACACTTTTGTGTGTCTTAGAGTATAATCATAAGTTTCGACAGAAATTTTTACTGGATTGGCTTGATGTTTCATAAACTCCTATTCTTAATCTTATGCTGCATCACGTTCTCTCTGCATGCATCCCCTAATTTTGCTGAGCACATCCATTTCAATCCCAATGGCCCCAATAAAGTCGGTTACCTTCACATTGAAAAAGATCGCGCCATTGATCAATCGACATATCTTTATGTTAAATTTGCTCTAGAAGCTTATAAAAAACAGGGAGTCAGCTTCATCATTCTTCATCTTGATACGCCCGGAGGAGAGGTGTTTCCCGCAATGAAAATTGCAGACCTGCTCCATAAGATCGATAATGAAGATCAGATCCCCGTTGTGGCGTTTATCGACAACTGGGCGATTTCTGCAGGAGCCATGCTGGCCTACGCCTGCAGATACATCGGAATTGTCCCTTCATCAAGTATGGGCGCCGCCGAACCTGTGACAAGTGGACCTGATGGAAATATGCAAAGCGCCTCAGAAAAGGTGAATTCCGCTCTGCGCGCTGAATTTGCAAATCTCGCTAATTATTACGGGCGCAATCCACTAATCGCAGAGGCGATGGTCGACAAAGAGATGATTCTTGTCATGCGAGACGGCAAGATCATCCAGCTTCAAGAGGAATCTCAAATACGTAAAAATGGCAAAGGAGCTGACTTAGTGATCTCCCGTCAAGGGAAATTGCTGACGCTCAATGCCTCTCAACTCACCACACTTGGAATTGCCGATTTTGAAGTCACACCAGGCCCTCTTCCCTCCTTAGGACCGCAAACATCAGGAATGAGCTCCCTTGTATTTCAAGAGCCCTTCTTTGCATCGATTCCTCAGGTAACTATCCTGACGTTTTACGACTGGAAAATCGATTTTTTTGCTTTTTTAAGCCATCCGCTGATCTCCTCGTTGCTCTTTATGGGATTGATTATTGGGATTTACCTTGAAATGAGCCATCCTGGCTTTGGAGCGCCCGGGATCATCGCCCTTGTGTGTCTTGGGCTTATTCTCCTCTCGAGTTTTTCCATTCATACCGTCCAATGGCTTGAGCTCATCCTTTTTGCTGCAGGGATTATTTTACTGTTAGTGGAAGGATTTGTTCTGCCCGGTTTTGGAATCGCAGGGATATTAGGCATTGTGCTGACCTTATTCGGCTTAATTGCCCTCATGCTCCCGAGTCTCGATGGAGTTAAATTTACCTGGGATATGAGCCAAATTAATTTAGCTACACTGGACTTCATTGAGCAATTCGCTTATCTTTGTGGAGCCTTTGTTGCCAGTGTCGTCTTAATGGCCATTTTAGGGCGCTGGGTAACCCCACGTCTCTTACGAGTCAGCCGGCTGGTGTTAACAGAAACTCAAGAGGGGTATGTCGGAGTTGAGTTTGACTCGAGCGTGATTGGCAAAATAGCAGTCGTCCTCACTGAACTCAAGCCCGCTGGTCACATTAGCGTTGATGGCAAACAGTATCAGGCCCTGTCGGAGACAGGATTTGTCTCTAAAGGAGCGGAAGTAATCATTGTCGGGGGCAGAGGCTCCCATCTAATTGTAAGAGAGAAGAAAACATGAATCACCTTAATAGTTTATTTGCAGACGCGGAGCCCGCTTATGGACTCTATACATTGATGTTTATATTGGCCATCGCAGCATTTATCGTACTGATGATGGTCGGTAGATACATCAGTCTTTGGTTCCAAGCGATTGTGTCAGGGACGCCGATTTCCTTATTGAACATCATCGGAATGAGTCTGCGGAAGATCCCTCCGCGCGTGATTGTCAACGCACGGATCACAACGTTTAAAGCAGGGTTAACGCAGATTACAGTCAATGACCTCGAGACCCATTATCTTGCAGGCGGCAATATTTTAAATGTTGTGCGAGCGATGATCGCCGCGGATAAGGCCAATATTCCCATGACATGGCGTCAATCAACTGCCATTGACTTAGCAGGAAGAGATCTTCTCGATGCGGTGCGCACATCGGTCAATCCCAAAGTAATCGATTGCCCCGATAGCAAACACGGCAATTATGTCACGGCAGTTGCTAAAGATGGCGTTCAGCTGATGTGCCATGCGCGGGTGACTGTGCGCACCAATATCAATCAGCTCGTCGGCGGGGCTACTGAAGAGACGATCATAGCGCGCGTAGGAGAGGGGATTGTCAATGCAATTGGCGCCTCAGAGACCCATAGCGATGTGCTTGAATCCCCACAGAGGATCTCACGCCTGGTACTCGAGCGGGGACTCGATGCGCAGACAGCATTCGAAATCCTGTCGATTGATATTGCGGACATCACAATTGGCGAGAATATCGGAGCGCGCTTGCGTGCAGATAAAGCGGAATCGGATAAGCGGATCGCTCAGGCCAAAGCAGAAGAGCGGCGCGCGATGGGAAATGCGATGGAGCAAGAGAATCGGGCAAAAGTAGTCGAAGCAGAAGCGCAGATCCCTCTTGCGATTGCCGGTGCCTTTCAGAAGGGGAATCTCGGCGTAATGGATTATTACCGACTTAAGAACATGCAATCGGACACTGAGATGCGTAATGCCATCTCAAAAGGTGAGCAAGGATGAGCGATGAAGGGTTTGCTCAATACCTCTTCCCCCTTCTGTTCTTCATCCTTTATTTTCTTATAAACCGCAAAAAGAAAAAAAAGTCTGAGCCCAATGCTGCCAGCCGAGAGAGAGTTCAGGTTGAAGAAGACAGAACCATATTGCCAACAAAGGTCTCCTTGCCACCGTCTCTACCTCCAGCTTCCCGAACATTGCCCACACTCAGCTCACAGATTGAGACAAGGAGATTGGAGCCATCTCTCAACAGCGCTCCTTCAATGAACCAGCAAGTGAGCGCTTCTTCCTGCAGAGCCAGCCGAGCGCTACGCACACTGCCCAGTTTAAAAGAAGCCTTTGTGATTCGGGAGATTTTTCGTCGGGTTGATGAGGAGTTTTAATTAAATTGGAGTTTTTCATGAAACACACGGCATTCTATAGTTCGTTCGTTTTTACAGCTTTGACATCGCTGCTTATTGCTGATGTGCCCCTCCCTTCACCTGATTTTGGGAGTCAGAGCGATTCAGTGAACAAAGGGTGGACAGTTGATGGGAGTTTTCTGTATTGGAATGCAAAAATTGATGGCATCCAATATGGACAGGGGGTCAAACTGACAGGAATTCCATTTGACTCTGTCTCTCCAAAAATTATAGCGAACATCAAGGCCAATAACCTTCCCTTTAATCGCTGGGATCCTGGCTTTCAAGTGGGAATTGGTTATGTGTTTTCAGAGCGGGAACAGTGGCATGCCCGGTTATCCTGGACAAGATTCCACACTGAGAGTCACGGTTCAGCGCGCATCGATGGTTATCCCATCGCGTACATCGCGCCAGTTTGGGTCCCTTTTATTACCAGCGCTCAGGCAGACCGTGCATCTGCATTTTGGCATGTAGAGTATGACGTCTTAGATTTAGACTTAAGCCGACAGTTCTTCGTAGGGGAGTGGTTATCATTAAATCCAAAAGTTGGGCTTCGTGGAGCTTGGATCGATCAAGATTACAAAGCCAGATATCACGCGATATTTCCCTTCGGTAATGACCTGTTGATCGCAAATACTTCATTTCGTGCAGATCAAGACTTCAAAGGAGTTGGGTTAAGGTTAGGTTCAGATATTAAATTTTATCTCTGTAAAAACTTTTCTGTTTTGGGGAATATATCAAGCTCCATATTATGGGGATCTCAAGGTCTTCATGAAACTGTTAAAGGGTTTATTCTTCCCGGCTCGCCGGTCTTGATTCCAGAAACTGTGAAATTAAAAGCTCAAGCTCAACGATTGCGCACAAACCTTGAAGGAAGCCTTGGACTGGAATGGCAATCGTATTTCCACCAGGATAAATTCCGCTTTGGGATTTCTGCAATGTACCAATTTTCTTATTGGTTGAGACAAAATATGAAAACAAATGAACTGATTATCTCAGTGCAATCGTCCCAGACATCCGCTAATAAAATCGACAATACTGGAGACCTGCAGCTTCAGGGGTTGAATCTCAAAGTGGAGTTTGATTTTTAAAGGATTAGGCAAGAGTTGTTCTCTAGCTCGATCTCGCGTGTTTTTTGCTCGACCTTTTGCCTCAATGCCAGAAGGAAGAGCAACTGGAAACGTGGGTTGGATTCATATACTTGGGGCTCAGTGAGCCCTTTGTAGATCAGTGTTAAAGATTTTTTTAAATCGCTCGGACAACCTTCTAAATAGGCTTGATTTGCAAGTAGTTTGTTTAAAGCTACAACTGTAGCTTTCCTGTCTTCATCATTTTGAGGGGTTATAGGCTCAAAAAGTTTATTGATGAATGTGAGGTGTTTTTCTTGGACGGAGCTAACGGCGCTCATAATTAAAGGTTTCCTTAGTAATGGGGGTTATTTTCTCCATAAAAACGATTGTTTTCAAATAAAAAAACTTCCCTGGATTTTAAGCCTGCGACCAGGTACACTTGCTCCAAAATTTTTTAATTGGAGGGTTCTTATGACAACTCTATCACCCGTCTCCACTTCAAGTTGGAGCTCTTGCTTTTCTGGCTTATGTGCAGATCTAAAAGCTAATTTACCCTGCACAGAGTCTAAGGATGCTGCATTTGCTCGTGTGATCATTTCTAACCCGCATAAGAATGGTCAGGTTAAAGTCTATGATTCGGTAGATCCCGATACGGGGAAAAAAACCCAGAGCACAACGCGCTCATCGATTGTCGATCGGACAACGGGAGATCTCTATCTCGATGAAAAGGCTTATGTTGTGTGGGTCAAATGTATCGCAATCATGTTGGGTATGCCTTTGTATACCTTGGCGACCATAGGCTGGCATCTGACCAAAATACCTGTTGTCATCACTGTCATTGCGTTCGATATCCTCAAGACAGTTCCCTCTTATTGCCTTGAAAATAAAATGGACAAAGCCTGGGCCCATTTTAAAGAGAGGGTTTGGGAGATCGCAACATTAAGCGCTAAAGAGATCTTCGAAGTCGTTAAAGCTCCTTTTTACATGATTGCTGCAGAAAGTGGTGCGTTGGTAGGGGTATTTAATCCCTATTTGGGGCGCAAGTGGGTTGGAAAGATTGAGTATTCATGGCAAAATCAACGTTCATATAAAGAAGACTTTCGGGTGATTCCTGAGCGTCCCGGTGAAAGCTTCTGGGAAGCCTTTGTTAAAGATGTCATCCATTCGCGTGCCTTTTATCTAGCTTATTGCTTTCAAGTGCGCGGAAATCTCTCTAATAAGAATATTCGCCTTGTTAGGCATCATCTGTAATTTCTTCAAGAGAGGCGATTTTGCGCACTTCGAATTGCGATTCGGAAATGAGCACTTGTTTGCTGCCGATCTGCACAAGATAGAGCATCGACTTAGCGCTGAGCGGGCGCTTTTCAAGGATGTGGATCGTTCGAGAGGCCCCTCCACTTCCAAATTTCCCTTGGCTAAGGCGACGCAAAATCCAAATTGTCAAGAAAACAAGGAGAATCAAGCCCCCGAGGGTTAGGAGCATCTTGAAAAAGGCGCTTTCATAGGATACGGCGGGCTGATCGAGAACTGTGTGCGGCTCAACATGCGAGGAAGGGGCTGGAGCAGGCGCTGTAGGTGCCTCTTTTGCAGGAGCAGGTGCAACTTCAGTTTGAGCAGGGGTTGGCGCTACTTGCGCAGAAAAGAGGCATAAACTGCAGAGGCTTAATAGAAAAAAGACAAATAACTTCTTTGCGCGCATGATTGACTCAAGCTTTAAGAGTAATAAAATTGCAGTGTGAGGGGTTACGATTTTTTTTTCAAGCTTCACAAACACCTCAGTTCAAGCTATACTTATTCCGGTTCAAAGGCACCCAGAATACCTGCAAAGTTGAATAAAGAAAAAATAACAGGATAATAGGATGGCAGGATAAGGAAAATTACCCATGCTTTTTCTATCCTACCATCCTATTATCCTGTTATTTTTTTTGATTCTAATTTAGGGTGCCTTTGAACCAGAAGCACTATATACTCGTTCCAAATCTTTTATAGAAGGCTCTTCATGGCAACACATCAAGGATGGATTGCGCTCGATATCGATGGAACCATCACCGACAAGACCCATCATGTCCCTTTAGAAACGGTACGCTTCTTGGCATCCCTGCATTCCCAGGGCTGGCAGTTGATGTTCATTACTGGAAGAACCTTTTCCTTTGGCACAAGCGCTTTGAACAGTTTTGATTTTCCCTATTATTTAGGGGTTCAAAATGGAGCGGATCTCCTTGAGATGCCTCACAAGAAATTGATTTCTCGTGCATATCTTCCATCTGATGTGATCCATCTCATTGAGAAGATCTATGAAGGACATTCTGAGGATTATATCATCTATTCTGGATACGAACAGGGAGACTTTTGCTACTATCGGCCGAAACGGTTTTCCCAAACTCTTTTAGACCATCTCATTAAAATTAAAGCCTTTTCTCCTGAGCCTTGGAAGGCTGTTGACTCGTTTATTTTTTCTCCCACTCAAACATTTCCATTAATTAAATGTTTAGGATGCGAAACAGGGATGCAGGCTCTGTACTCACAGCTCTCCTCCCTTAATGAATGCGCTGTTTCATTAATACGGGATCCCTTGGATAAGGCAGTTTATTTGAATTTGGTGACCCATCCAGAGGCGACAAAAGGCAATGCCTTAAAGCGGATGATCGCGCATACAGGAAAGCGGGGCGTTGTCATTGCAGCGGGCGATGATATGAATGATGTGAGCATGATTCAAACAGCCGATATCGGGATTGTGATGAAAAATGCCCCAAAACAGATGCATTCTCTTGCGACTATCCTTGCGGAACCCGCAGGGTCCCAAGGGATTATTGCAGCACTTACCCAGGCGATAGCACATGCTTGAATTTGAAGAAGAAATGAAGCGGATTCCCATTGAACTCAATGTGCAGGCGGCGTTGAAGCGAAAGAGCTCTCAGACGGGGTTTGTTCATTATTGCTATGGATCTGAAAGCGAGCATGACACCATTCCTCTCTATGAGAATTTTTGCACTGCGCTAGCCCTTTTCCGCAGCCGATTAAGCGAGCAGGTTTTGGAAGCAAAAGCGCTCTTAGAGCGACTTCTTCCCTTTGAAGTGCAAGGTAATTTCCCCGTCTATCTGCATGAATACCCTCAAGCTAAAGATCGGTGTTTAAGTCTACATCTGCTCCCTGTAGTTCATTGGATTTTAACAGATTTTCATCAAATCTTAGGCGAGCATCTTAAAACGCAGCTCGAGCAGCTCTTTGAGCGGATCATTGAGCATGGCCGCAAGATCCAGCAGGAGCGCCCAGTGCCCCCTTCGATTTTATGTAAATGGAAAGCATGTGTTGATCCTCATGGAGCATTTGAATTTTCCCCGAAGAATGCAGAGGAATGGGGAGAGTGGCTCGTTGCGTGGCAGGTCGCCTGCGCGCGAGGCCGGAGAAGGGAAGGGGAGTTGGAGATGGTCTCCTCC